>NZ_JBEOXS010000035.1:0-85286 GCF_040296705.1 Streptomyces sp. NPDC002055 | reverse complement strand
AGGCGTGGGACAGGGCCGTCCCGGCGAAGAACCGCTCCGCGCGCGGTGCCCGGTCCGCCGCGTCGACGAAGCCGAGGAGTTCGACCTCCGTGCCGCCCCCGCCGCCGCCCCGTCGACCGCCGGCACCACCCTCCGCACCGTCGCCGCGCCGCGCGGCTCCGGCGGCTACCGCCGGCTCGCCGACGGCCCCGGCTGGTCCCGCGTCGTCCGCTCCGAGCTGGCCGCCGCGAAGTCCGGCCGCGCCGACCGCCGCACCGCGCTCGCCTCGTTCGTGCAGTTCACCGACCTCCATGTGGTCGATGTGCAGCACCCGTTGCGCGCCGAGTTCCTGCGCTCGGAGCTGATCAGCGCCTTCCGCCCGCAGGAGGCCCTGTCGGTGGCGGGCGCCGTCTCGCTCGTCGAGCGCGTCAACGGCCTGCGCGGCGGCCCGGTCACCGGCGCCCCCCTCGGCTTCGTCATGACCACCGGCGACAACACCGACAACAACGCCAAGTCCGAGCTGGACTGGTTCCTCACCGCCATGAGCGGCGGCCGCATCACCCCCAACACCGGCGACCCCCGGCACTACGAAGGGGTGCAGAACAGCGGCCGGAAGCTCTACTGGCAGCCGGACTCCGCGCTCCGCGACGCGGACAAGGAGCTCGGCTTCCCCCGCCTGGACGGCTTCCTGGACGCGGCGATCCGCAGCGTCAACAGCCCGGGCCTGCGCATGCCCTGGTACTCCACCGTCGGCAACCACGACGGCCTCCCGGGCGGCTGCTACGCGCCGGGCAAGGACTTCTTCGCCGACTTCGCCGTCGGCGGCCGCAAGCTGGAGACCGTGGCCAGGGCCGAGGCGGCCGCGCTCTGGGACGCGGTCGAGGAGGGCAAGGACCCCAAGGGCAAGCAGTACGAGGAACTGCTGCGGACCCGCACCCGGCAGATGCGCCGTGTGACGCCCGACCCGCTGCGTGCCCCGTTCACCCCGCGCGAGTACCTCAAGGCCCACCTCGACCCGCAGTACGCGGGCGCCGGGCCGGTCGGTCACGGCTACACCGCCGCCAACCTGGAGACCAATCGCCTCTACTACTCGTTCCGGATCTCCGACGGCGTCCTCGGCATCAGCCTGGACACCACGAACTCCGGCGGACACTACGAGGGTTCACTCGGGGCCGCCCAGTTCCGCTGGCTGGACCGCACCCTCGCCGCACACCGCGACGACCACGTCCTCGTCTTCAGCCACCACACCGGCAAGTCCATGCGCAATCTGCGGCCCGACCCGGCGCGCCCCACCGAGAAGCGGCACGGCGGCGACGAGGTGATCGCGCTGCTGAAGCGCCACCGCAACGTCCTGGCCTGGATCAACGGCCACAGCCACAAGAACGAGATCGTCCCGCACGGCACCTTCTGGGAGATCTCCACGGCCTCGCACGTCGACTTCCCCCAACTGGCCCGGATCATCGAGCTGGTGGACAACCACGACGGCACCCTGTCGCTCTTCACCACGCTCGTCGAGTCGGCCGCCCCGCACCGCACGGACTTCGACGACCTCTCCCAGACCGGACTGGCCTCCCTCTACCGGGAGTTGTCCTTCAACGCACCGGGTGCGCGCACCTCCCTCGCGGGCGACCCCGGCGACCGCAACACCGAACTCCTGCTGAAGCGCCGCTGAACCGGCGGCACGGCCACCCGGCAGCGCCGCTGAACCCGCAGCACGGTCACGCGGCACGACGGCTGTGCCATGGAGGCCGGGAGCACTCGGGCTCGCGGCTCACCCGGGCAGGGCCACCACACTCGCGGCTCACCGGGGCAGGACCACCACATACGCGGCCGGGTCCCGGTCCCCGGCCGCCGTCAGCGCCGTACGGATCACCGCCGCCTGCTGCGCCGTCGACTCCCGGAGCCGCGCCGGGGTGGTGTGCACCACCGTGATGCCCAGGCGCTCCAGGTACTCCCGCCGGCGGGCGCTGTCGGACACCCCCTGGTCGTCGGGGTGCGGGGCGCCCCCGTCGATCTCCAGCGCGACGTTGTGGTCCGGCCAGTAGGCGTCGACCCCGCCCAGGTGCGGGCCGCCGGGCAGCCGCAGATCGACGTTCCACAGCGGGTCGGGCAGCGCATGGGTGCGGACCATCTCGTAGAGCCGCCCCTCGGTGAGCGCCCGGCCCTCCGCGAGCAGGGTGTCCACGGCGTCCACGACGTGCGGCCGGGACAGCAGCCGGCAGCGGCTCAGCTCACGGACCACGGGCGCCGGTTCGCAGTGCCCGCCCCGCACGGCCTCGGTGAGCAGACAGCGCACCGCGGAGGCGTCGGTGAGCCGGGCCACCACATCGGCCAGCGCCCGGGGCGCCGGGGCCACCGGCACCCCGCCGATCTCCACCGGCTCGGGCAGGGCCTGCGTCCGGACGAGCTGCACCAGGCCGGCGGAGCGCAGCCGGCGGCCGCGCGGCACCAGGACGTCGACGCGGTCCAGCGTCCGCAGCGGCGCGGCCGAGGAGAAGCCGTGCAGGGCGAGGGCCGCCGGGCCCGTGATCATCGCTTCCTGTCCCGGCTCCTCGGGCCCCGGTGCCCGGGCCGCGTAGAGCAGCGCGGCATGCACCCGCTCCTCGCCGGTCGGCGCTCCCGGGTGCAGCAGGTAGACGCCCGGCAGGAGCTGCTGCCAGCTCCCGCCGGGCCGGATGCGGTCGGCCACCTCGGCGGCGGTCGCGCCGTGCTCCCGGAGCTGACGTAGCGTCATCACCTGGGGGCGCTGCTCGGAGCGGGGGCGGACCGGGCGGGCGGAGAGCGGCGTGTCGTAGTTCATGAACCGCCGATTCCCCGTAGCCCGGGGCCCGCTAACCGTTGTTACACGCCCGTCGACAAACCCGGACATCGCCGTCCAAATGCACGGGAGTTCGAGGACCGGCCGCGGGTTCCCCCGCGGGCCCGTGCGGCCGGTGCCCCGTCAGCTCGCCGAGGCGCCCGCCGCCGCTTCCGCGTCGCACTCCTGGGCGCGCAGGGCCCGCGCCAGGTCGTCCTGCGCCTCCAGCACCAGCCGGCGCAGCGCGGGCGGCGCGTCCCGGTGCTCCGTCAGCCACGCCTCGGTGAGCTCCGGCGTCTCCCGGCGGTCCTGGAGATCCGGGTAGAGGCCGCGGACGATCGCCATCCCGATCTCGATCGACCGCTCCTGCCAGATCCGCTCGATCACGCCGAAGTACCGCTGCGTGTACGGCGCCAGCAGCTCCCGCTGGTGCGGCTGGGCGAAGCCCGCGATGGTCGCCTCCACCAGGGCGTTCGACAGCTGGTCGGCGTCCACGACCTCCGCCCACGCCCGCGCCTTCACCTCGGCGGACGGCTGCGCCGCCAGGCAGCGCACCTGGTGCCGCTTGCCGGACGCGGTGTCGTCGCGGGCCAGTTCAGCGGCGATCTCCGCCTCGTCGGCGGCCCCGTGCGCGGCCCGGGGCTCCAGGAAGGCCCAGCGCAGCTCCTGGTCCACCTCCAGACCGTCGATCCGGGCATTACCGGCCAGCAGGCCCCCGAGCAGCTGCAGATCGGCCGGGGTGGTGGCGACCCTGGCGAAGAACCGGGCCCAGGCCAGCTGGTGGCCGCTGCCCGGCTCGGCCAGCCGCAGCTCGCGCAGTGCGCCGTCGGCCACGGCGAGCCCGGCGGCCTCCCGCCGCTCCGGCGCCACATGGTGCACCAGCGCCGTGCTCGCCCAGGCGTGCAGCATCTGCAGCACGCCGATCTCGCTCTCCCGCCCGGCGCAGCGCAGCACCAGATCGAGGAAGTCACCGGCCGGCATCAGCCCGTCCCGGGTCAGGTTCCACAGCGCCGACCAGCACAGGGCACGGGCCAGCGGGTCGGAGAGGTCGCCGAGGTGCTGCCGCAGGGTCTCCAGCGAGGCCGCGTCGAAGCGGATCTTGCAGTAGGTGAGGTCCTCGTCGTTGACCAGGATCAGGTCGGGACGCTCGGCCCCCGCCAGCTCGGTCACGACCGTCCGCGGCCCGTCCACGTCCACCTCGGCGCGGGCGTAGCGCACCAGCTCCTCACCGGCCGGGTCCCGCCGGTAGAGGCCGACGGCGACCCGGTGCGGCCGGAGCGTGGGGTGCGTCCCGGCGGCCTCCTGGAGGACGGCCAGCTCGGTGATCCGGTTCCGGGCGTCGTACGTCGCCTGCGGGGTCAGCGCGTTGACCCCCGCGGTCTCCAGCCAGGCCCGCGACCAGGCGGCCATGTCCCGGCCCGAGGTCTCCTCCAGCACCCGGAGCAGGTCGTCCAGCCGGGTGTTGCCGAACGCGTGCCGCCGGAAGTAGCGGCGGGCGCCCTCCAGGAACGCGTCCTGCCCGACGTAGGCCACCAGTTGCTTGAGCACCGAGGCGCCCTTGGCGTAGGTGATGCCGTCGAAGTTGAGCTTGGCGGCCTCCAGGTCCCCGATGTCGGCGGTGACCGGGTGGGTGGAGGGCAGCTGGTCGGCGCGGTAGGCCCAGGCCTTGCGGCGGTTGGCGAAGGTGATCCAGCCGTTGTCGAAACGGGTCGCCTCCACCAGCGCGAACGCGCCCATGAAGTCGGCGAACGACTCCTTCAGCCACAGGTCGTCCCACCACTCCATGGTGACCAGGTCGCCGAACCACATGTGCGCCATCTCGTGCAGGATGACGCTCGCCCGCTGCTCGTAGGAGGTCCGGGTGACCCGGCCGCGGAAGACGAACTCCTCGCGGAAGGTCACACAGCCCGGGTTCTCCATCGCGCCGATGTTGTACTCCGGCACGAACGCCTGGTCGTACTTGCCGAACGGGTAGGGGTAGTCGAAGTGTTCGTGGAAGAAGTCCAGGCCCTGCTTGGTGACGGTGAAGATGTCGTCCGGGTCGAAGTGCTTGGCCAGCGACCTGCGGCAGAGCGCGCCCAGCGGGATCTCCAGCACGGAGCCGTCCGCGGCCTCCCGGGTGTAGCGCTCGCGCACCACGTGGTACGGCCCCGCGACGACCGCCGTGATGTACGTCGAGATCGGCAGGGTGGGTGCGAACCGCCAGGTCGCCGCCCCCGGCCCGGCCGCGGCCGGCTCGCCCTCGGCGACGGCGTTGCTGATCACGGTCCAGTCGGCCGGGGCGGTCACCTCGAAGGTGAACGGGGCCTTGAGATCCGGCTGTTCGACGGTGGTGAAGACCCGGCGGGCGTCGGCCGGCTCGTACTGCGTGTAGAGATAGACCTCGCCGTCCTCCGGGTCGGCGAACCGGTGCAGGCCCTCACCGGTCCTGCTGTAGGCGCACTGCGCGTCGACCGTGAGGACGTTCTCCGCGGCCAGCCCGTCGAGCGCGATCCGGGCCCCGTCGAACACCGTTGCCGGGTCCAGCGCGCGGCCGTTGAGCACCACCGAGGTCACGGCCGGGGCGATGAGGTCGACGAAGGTCGCGGCGCCCGGCTCGGCGCAGCGGAACCGGAGCGTCGTCACCGAGCGGAAGGTGCGCGGCTGTCCGTCGGGCTCCGGGCCGACCGCGGAACGCAGGTCCAGCGCGACGTCGTACCCGTCCACGGACAGCAGCCGGGCCCGCTCTCGGGCCTCGTCACGAGTCAGGTTCTCACGCCGCACGACGGCTCCTTCGATGATCCTCGTCCCACTCCGAACGCCGCCATGGTGTCACGGCGCGCTGACGGAGGGGAGTCGGGAATGGCCGCGGCGCCCTGTGACGTTTCCCGGAGCGACCAGCCATGACGAGCGCAACCGGGACCGGGGGTCGGCCCTCGACTGACCGGGGGAGCGACTGACCGCGGCGCGAGTGACCGGGGGTGCGTCGGCCCATCGCCCGGCCCGGTCCCGTACGGTGGCACGGAGAAGGCCCCCGCGCGACGCATACGCGCGGGGGCCTTCTGTTTCCGCCTGCCGTGAAGGGTGAGAAGACGATCACGAGCAGGAGGTTCCTGGGAGGCGCGGTCAGGGGGCGATCAGCAGCCCGGTCGCGCGCTCCTTGGCGGCGCGGTAGCGCTCCGCGACGTCCTGCCAGTTGACGACCCGCCACATGGCCTCGACGAAGTCCACCTTCTGGTTGCGGTACTGCAGGTAGAAGGCGTGCTCCCAGGCGTCGAACACCAGGATCGGGATGCTGCCCTGGCCCACGTTGCCCTGGTGGTCGTAGACCTGCTCCACGATGAGGCGCCCGCTGACCGGCTCGAAGGCCAGCACGCCCCAGCCGGAGCCCTGCGTGGTGGCCGAGGCCTTGGAGAGCTGGGCCTTGAAGCGGTCGAAGGAGCCGAAGTTCTCGGCGATCGCGTCGGCGAGCTCGCCGGTGCCGTCCTTCTCCAGCGGCTCGCCGCCACCGTCACCGCTCATGTTCTGCCAGTAGATGCTGTGCAGGATGTGCCCGGACAGGTGGAAGGCCAGGTTCTTCTCGAGGCCGTTGATCGAGCCCCACTGGTCCTTGGCGCGGGCCTCCTCCAGCTGCTCGAGCGTGTCGTTCGCACCCTTGACGTACGCCGCGTGGTGCTTGTCGTGGTGCAGCTCGATGATCTCCCCGCTGATGACCGGAGCCAGGGCCGAGTAGTCGTACGGAAGCTCGGGAAGTGTGTAGATGGCCATGGACGACGCCCTTCGACAACGCTTATTGCAATCAACTTGCAAGTGCACGCTATCAGCAGGTGTCCGGCATTGGCGGAGGTGCCCGGGGCGCCTGGGCAAAAAGTCGGAGGCGGCCGGGACCTCGGACCGAGGACCCGGCCGCCTCCGTGTACGGGTCGTCTCGAGACCCGTGAGGCGCCTGGCGCGTCAGCGGCCGGCGGCCACCGCCCGCTGCCGTATGTAGCCGACGACGGAGAGCACCACCGTCAGGCCGGCGGTGAAGAAGAGCTGCGTCCGGGTGTCGTCCTCACGGAGCATCAGGAGCAGCACGGCCACCACGCCCGCCAGCGAGACCCAGGTCAGATAGGGGTACGCCCACATGCGGACGGACAGCGTCTCCGGCGCCTCGCGCTCCAGGCGGCGGCGCATCACCAGCTGCGAGACCGCGATGAAGCCCCAGACCACCAGGACCGCCGCGCCGACCATGTTCAGCAGCCACGCGAACAGGGTGTCCGGCCACCAGTAGCTCAGCAGCACCGCGACGAAGCCGAACGCGGACGAGGCGAGCACCGCCGGACGGGGCACCCCGCCGCTGACCTTGCCCAGGATCCGGGGACCCTCGCCGCGGGAGACGAGCGAGTACGCCATCCGGGAGGCGCCGTAGATGTTGGCGTTCATCGCGGAGAGCAGGGCGACGAGCACCACGACGTTCATGACCTGACCGGCGGCCGGGATGTCCAGCGAGTCGAGGACGGCGACGTACGGGCCGTCGGCCACGACCGCCTTGTCGTCCCACGGCACCAGCGTGACGATCACCAGCATGGAGCCGACGTAGAACAGGGCGATGCGCCACATCGCCGTGCGCACCGCCTGGGCCACGCCCTTGCGCGGGTCCTCCGACTCGGCGGCGGCGATCGTCACCGTCTCCAGGCCGCCGTACGCGAACACCGAGGCCAGCAGGCCGACGACCAGTCCGTCGAGCCCGTTCGGCAGGAAGCCGCCGTCGCCGGTCAGATTGCTGGTGCCGGGGGCGTCCGAGCCGGGCAGCACGCCCAGGATCGCGAGGGTGCCCAGCACCAGGAAGGCGACGATCGCGGCGATCTTCAGCGCGGCGAACCAGAACTCGAACTCGCCGAAGTTGCTCACCGCGGCCAGGTTGGTGCCGCAGAACATCGCCATGAAGAGGGCGACCCACATCCAGGACTCGGTGCCCGGGAACCAGCTCGTCATGATCCCGGCCGCGCCCAGCGCCTCGGCCGCGATGCCCACGCAGAGCAGGGTCCAGAACATCCAGCCCGCGGTGAAGCCGGCCCACGGGCCGATCGCCTTCTCGGCGTGCACCGAGAAGGAGCCCGAGGCCGGGTTGGCCGCCGACATCTCGCCCAGCATCCGCATGACCATCAGGACCAGCAGGCCCGAGGCGGCGTAGGCGAGCACGATGGACGGTCCGGCAGCCGCGATCCCGGCGCCCGAACCGATGAAGAGCCCGGCGCCGATCACCCCGCCGAGGGCGATCATCGAGAGATGGCGCTGCTTGAGGCCGTGGGAGAGCGGGGTACCGCTCTCCGGCGCCGCGGCGTGGGTGTCGCGCGCGGGCGCAGACGGCGGAGGTGTCCGATTCATGGGCAATGCGTCCATTACGTGAGAACGTCAGAGGGCTGCATCAGTGTGAGGGGGCGTACCGCTCAGAACAACACCGCGTCCACGATGGCCCGCTATCCGGACGTCTTCCTCACTCTCCGCATCTGCCGCTTCGTCAGGAGAAGCGAAGCACCAGGGCACAGCCGCGCGACGGGCGCGCAGGGTGACCCCGGTCACCCCTGCGAGGCAGCAGGATCCGGCGCCGGCCGCGAGGGCCGGTGCCGGATCGTCAGGCGCGTACCCGCAACGCCCGGATCCACGCCACCAGGAGCACCGCGCCCGTCGCCGCACCCGACCAGAGCACCTGCGGGCGGGCGGCGTCATCGGTGAGCATCAGCAGCAGCACGGCGGCCATGCCGGCCAGCGCGGTCCAGGTCAGCCAGGGGAAGCCCCACATCCGCAGGGTCAGCCGCTCGGGCGCCGTGCGCTCGATCTCCCGGCGCAGCCGCAGCTGTGAGGCGGCGATCAGGCCCCACACCACCAGCAGCACCGCGCCCACCGCGTTGAGCATGTAGAGGAAGACGGAGTCCGGCCACTTCAGATTGAGCAGGACGGACGCGAAGCCGAACGCCACCGACGCCAGCACCGCCCGGCGCGGCACCGAGCCGCGCCCCACCTTCAGCAGCGCCCGCGGTGCCTCACCGCGCTCGGCGAGCGAGAACACCATCCGCGACGAGCCGTACAGATTGGCGTTGAGCGCGGAGAGCAGGGCCACGAAGACCACGATGTTCATGATCTGGCCGGCGGCCGGCACCCCGATGTGGTCGAGCACCGCCACGTACGGGCTGCTGCCCGGCTTCATCGCCGTCCAGGGCAGCACGGTCACGATGACGAGCATCGAGCCCACATAGAAGAAGAGGATGCGCCAGACCGCGCTGCGCACCGCGCGGCCGACCGCCCGCGCCGGGTCGTCCGACTCGGCGGCCGCGATCGTGACGACCTCCAGACCGCCGAAGGCGAAGACCACGGCGAGAACTCCGGAGACCACACCGGACCAGCCGTTCGGCAGGAAGCCGCCCTGCCCGGTCAGGTTCGACAGCCCCACCGCCTCGGTCTCCGGCAGCAGCCCGAGGGCGGCCAGCACCCCGAGGACCAGGAACAGCACGATCGCGCCGACCTTCAGCGCCGCGAACCAGAACTCGGACTCGCCGAAGCTCTTCACCGCGGTGAGGTTGGCCGCGGTGAACACCGTCATGAAGAGGAGCACCCAGGCCCACTGCGGCACCGCCGGCAGCCAGCCGTTCGCGATCTGCGCCGCGCCCGTCGCCTCCACCGCGAGGACGACGACCAGCATGAACCAGTACAGCCAGCCGACCGTGAACCCCGCCCAGCGCCCGAACGCCCGCTCCGCGTGCACCGAGAAGGAGCCCGAGGCCGGCATCGCCGCCGACATCTCGCCCAGCATCCGCATCACCAGCATCGCGAGACCGCCCGCGATCAGGTACGAGAGGACGATGCCCGGCCCGGCGACGGCGATGCCCGCGCCCGAGCCGACGAACAGCCCCGCTCCGATGACCCCGCCGAGGCCGAGCATGGTCAGATGGCGCTGCTTGAGCCCTGGGGAGAGCGGCTTCTTCCCGTCGCCTCCGGTGCCGGTTTCCCGGTCTGGCGCGGTGACGGTCTTCGCGTCGTGCATGGCGCTCGTACTCTCGCAAGGGTCTGTGGAGCTTTGGTGGGACCCCACAGTCTCTCCGGGCGGTGGCAGCCACCGCAAAACGATATTGAGCGCTCCGTGCCCCGCGTGACCAGCATCACGTGACCTGCCCAAACGCAAGCACCGACGGCACCTGTGCGGCATGCGGATTGTCGGGACCCCACCAAGCCGTTGATCACGCCTTTGTCGGCTGCTCACGGTGATCGGATGCTGACGCCTGGGCTAACGTCACCCTGGTCAGTCCTGTCCCTCCTCACCCCGCGGAGCCCTGAATGAGCACTGCCGCCGTCACCAGCCGCCCCGGTGCGGTCCTCGCCGACCTGCTGCCGGCCGCCACCGCCTCCCGCGCCCGGGTCCGCGACGCGGCCCTGGTCGTCGGCGGTGCCGCCCTGACCGGCCTCGCCGCGCAGATCTCCGTCCCCGTCCCCGGCTCCCCGGTGCCCGTCACGGGACAGACGTTCGCGGCGCTCCTCGTCGGTGCCTCCCTCGGCGCCGGGCGCGGCTTCCTCTCCCTCGCGCTCTACACCCTGGCGGGTCTGGCCGGGATGCCGTGGTTCGCCGAGGGCGCGGGCTCCGCCAGCTTCGGCTACGTCCTCGGCATGCTGCTCGCCGGAACCGTCGTCGGCGCGCTCGCCCGGCGCGGCGGCGACCGCGGGGTGCTGCGCACCGCGGGCACCATGGCCCTCGGCTCAGCGATCATCTACGCGGTCGGCGTGCCGTACCTGGCGCTCGCCGCGCACCTCTCCCTCGGTGAGGCGGTCGCGGCCGGACTCGTCCCCTTCCTCATCGGCGACGCCGTCAAGGCCGCCCTGGCGATGGGCGCGCTGCCCGCCGCCTGGAAGCTCGCGGGCCGGCGCGGCTGACCGCTCCCCACGCACAACGGGCCGGGGCCCGCACCCATCGACGTGGGTGCGGGCCCCGGCCCGTTGTTGCGCTGCGTCGGCGAGCTTCGGTCAGCCCTCCGTCACGGCTGCCTTGGCGCCCCGGTGCTTCACCACACCGATGGCCACCACCAGGGCCGCCACCGCGGCCGACAGGATCACCTGCTGGCGCCCGGCGTCGTCGGTGAGCATGTAGACCAGCACGAAGCCGATCATCGCGGCGGTCGCCCAGGTGAGGTACGGGAAGAGCCACATCCGGACGATGAGCTTCTCCGGGTTGTCGCGCAGGATGATGCGCCGCATCCGCAGCTGGGTGAAGCAGATGACCAGCCACACGAAGAGCGCGACCGCACCCGAGGAGTTCAGCAGGAACTGGAAGACGGTGTCCGGCCACTTGTAGTTGAAGAACACCGCGACGAAGCCGAAGACGACCGAGCCCAGGATCGCGGCCTGCGGAACACCGCGGGCGTTGGTACGGGCGAACGCCTTGGGCGCGTCACCGCGCCGGCCCAGCGAGAAGGCCATGCGGGAGGCCGTGTAGAGGCCGGAGTTGAGGCACGAGAGCACGGCGGTCAGCACGATGAAGTTCATGATCTCGCCGGCGTGCGGGATGCCGATCGAGTTGAGCGCCGCGACGTACGAGCCGTCCTTGGCGATCGCCTTGGAGTCCCACGGCAGCAGGCTCACCACGACCAGGATCGAGCCCAGGTAGAAGACGCCGATCCGCCAGATCACGCTGTTGGTGGCCTTGGTGACGGCGCGCTGCGGGTCCTCGGACTCGCCGGCGGCGAGCGTGACGATCTCGCTGCCCATGAAGGAGAAGACGACCATCAGCACACCGGTGAGGATCGAGCCGGGTCCGTTCGGCAGGAATCCGCCGTGCGAGGTGAGGTTGGTGAAGCCGGTCGCCTCGTGCCCGGAACCGGGGAGCAGACCGAAGACCGCGAGGCCGCCGATGATGATGAACGCCGCGATCGCGACGACCTTGATACCGGCGAACCAGAACTCGAACTCACCGTAGGAGGAGACCGAGGCCAGGTTGGTGACGGTGAGCACGACCATGACGATCAGCGCCCAGCCCCACTGCGGTACGGCCGGGATCCAGCCCTCCAGGATCTTGGCGCCGGCGGTCGCCTCGACGGCCAGCACCACGACCCAGAAGAACCAGTACAGCCAGCCGATGGAGAAGCCGGCCCAGCGGCCGAGGGCCTGGTCGGCGTAGGCGGAGAAGGAGCCCGACGTCGGGTTGGCGGCGGCCATCTCGCCGAGCATCCGCATCACGAAGACGACCATCGCGCCGACGAGGGCGTACGACAGCAGGATGCCGGGGCCGGCGGCGGCGATGCCGGAGGCCGAGCCGACGAACAGGCCGGCGCCGATGACGCCACCGATCGCGATCATCGACAGATGACGGTTCTTCAGTCCGGCCTTGAGACCGTCGGGGGAGGGGGCCTGTCCGGGGCCGCCGGGTGTGGCGTCCACCTTCGTGGGCGTCGACTGCGCGCTCATGTGCGGGGTCCTTAGCTCTCGGGTTACGAGCTCGGCCAGTGAATCTCAGGAGAAGGAGAAGGAAAACCTTTGATTCCGGATCGTTGTATTTGAGCCTCCCTTGATATGTGACACGTCACACCCAGTGACGAAAGCCGGGGTACGGGCATGTCACACTCGGTCCATGCGCGTCTACCTCGGCTCCGATCACGCCGGTTACGAACTCAAGAACCACCTCGTCGAGTGGCTCCGGGCCCAGGGCCACGACCCCGTCGACTGCGGCCCGCACATCTACGACGCCCAGGACGACTACCCGCCGTTCTGCCTCCGCGCCGCGGAGCGCACCGCCGCGGACCCGGAGAGCCTGGGCATCGTGATCGGCGGCTCCGGCAACGGCGAGCAGATCGCGGCCAACAAGGTCAAGGGCGTCCGCGCCGCGCTGGCCTGGAGCGAGCAGACCGCCGAGCTCGGGCGTGAGCACAACAACGCCAACGTCATCAGCATCGGCGGCCGGATGCACACCCGGGACGAGGCGACGAAGTTCGTCGAGATCTTCCTGAACACGCCGTACTCGGGCGAGGAGCGGCACACCCGCCGGATCGAGATGCTGAGCGCCTACGAGACGACCGGCGAGCTCCCCCCGATCCCGGCCCACCACCCCCAGCCGTAACCCCGCGGGCACCGGGCCGGCGGACCGCCGGCCCGGCTTTGCTCCGCCCGGCTGCGCCCTGCCCGGCTTCGCTCCGCCCGGCTATGCCCGTGCGCCCCGGCGCGCCGGGCCGGGCATGGCGCACCGCCGCATCCGAGGAGACACCCGTGCCCGAGGGGCATACGATCCACCGCCTCGCCGCGGACTGCCTCGAGCGCTTCGCCGGATGGCCCGTCCGGGCCGCCAGCCCCCAGGGCAAGTTCTCCGACGGCGCGGCCCTCCTCGACGGCCAGGTGATGAGCGGCGCCGACGCCCACGGCAAGCACCTCTTCCTCGGCTTCGAGGCGGTCGGCTGGGTCCACATCCACCTGGGGCTCTACGGCAAGGTCGGCTTCGGCGACGGCCCGGCCCCGCCGCCGGTCGGCGCGGTCCGGCTGCGGCTCGCCGGCGGCCTCGGCGGCGACGACCACTACGCCGACCTGCGCGGCCCCACCACCTGTGAGCTGATCACCACCGCCGAGAAGCAGGCCGTGCACGACCGGCTCGGGGACGATCCGCTGCGGCCCGCCGACGACGGCGAAGCGGCCTGGCGGCGGGTGAGCCGCAGCCGGACCAGCGTCGCCGCGCTGCTCATGGACCAGAAGGTGATAGCCGGGGTGGGCAATGTGTACCGCGCCGAGGTCCTCTTCCGGCACGGCATCGACCCGTACCGCGCCGGGCGCGACCTGACGCGCGCCGAGTGGGACGCCGTCTGGGCCGACCTGGTGGCCCTGATGCGGGAGGGCGTCCGGAACAACCGGATCGACACCGTCCGCCCCGAGCACACCCCCGAGGCGATGGGCCGCCCGCCGCGCGTGGACGACCACGGCGGCGAGGTCTACGTCTACCGCAGGGCCCGGCAGCCCTGCCACATCTGTGGCGGCGAGGTCCGCACTGCCGACCTCGCCGCCCGCAATCTCTTCTGGTGCCCGGACTGCCAGCGCCGGTAGCCACCCGCGGCCCCGGGCCGGACCGCCCGCCGGCCGCGCCCGGCACGCGGCGGCCGGCCGATGAGCGGCAGGGCGACGGGCGGCACGGCGGCGGGCGGCAGGGCGGCGGAACCGCTCAGAACCCGTGCGGCAGCCAGGGCGCGCGATCGCTCCGGAATGCCGCCGACGCCTCGGCGAGCGCGTCCGGCCGCAGCTCCTGGACCCGGCCCGCGTCCGCCAGCGCCGTGAGCGTGTATCCGCCCAGATAGGCGGCGCCCAACTCCCGTACCGAGAGCCGCAGATCGGGCTCGTCGTCGGTGGGCTTGCAGGAGGCGCCCCGGGCGTCGCCGGTCAGCCGCCAACGCCCCTCGTTCCAGGGGCAGAACGCGTCCGCGACCTCGAACACCACATCCACCGGCGCCGCGTAGGTCCGCGCCGCCAGCGCGGCACCCACCTCGACCAGCCGCACATGGAGCTGGTCCCGGATGCGGATGGCACAGCGGCGGATGTCCGAGACCAGGTGGAGCAGCGGATCGTCCACCGGACGGTTGGTGTGGGTGATCCGCACGGTCAGTTCCATGTCGCAGAGGAACCGCCACAGCGCGGCATAGCTCGCCGGGTCCCGCGCCTCGATGTCCCGCAGCACCACCGTGCCCGTCGGGCCGGCAGGCTCCCAGTCCGGGCGCACCGCGTAGCGCGCGTATCCGGTGGCCGCGCCGTCGCGCTCCGCCAGCACGCACTGCAGCGGCGAGGCACCCGCCCGCGACGCTTCGGCATCCAGCAGCGGCAGCCGCTCCCACCCGGGGAGCCGGGCGAGCATCCCCGGCCGTCCGGTGACCCGTTCGGCGTAGAGCGCCTCGCACACCTCCCGTGCCTCCCGCGGCGGCACGAGCCGGAGCCGTACGTCGTCCGTGCCGGGCGGAACGGTCAGCCGGACCCGTTCGGTGTCCACCTCCACCGACATCCGCTCGCTCGCGGTGCCGTAGCCGAACCGCCCGTAGATGGCCGGGTCCGACGCCGTCAGCACCGCCAGCGACTCGCCCCGGGCCCGCACGTCGTCGAGCTGTCGCCGCATCATCGAGCGCAGCACCCCCCGCCGCCGGTGCGTCGGCGCCACCCCGACCATGGTGACCCCGGCCGCGGGCACGATCCGGCCGCCCGGCACACACATCCGGAAGCTGAACGCCCCGGCCGTCCCCACACAGGTCCCGCCGTCCCAGACCCCGATGGACCGCTCCACCTCGGTCAGCTCCTGCCAGAGTTCCCGCTCCTCGGCGGGCTCCGTCACCCCGCCGAAGGCGAGCTCCAGCGTGCTGTACCAGCTGTCCCACTCGTCACGGCGCAGCACACGCAACTCTGTTGTCATACGCCATCCCTATCAGCGCGTTCTCCCCCGAGCGACCGCATTTTCCGCACACCCGTCCATACCCCACCCGGCTGAACACCGGATACGGCGAAAAGCGGCGCGCCGTGAATCGACGCGCCGCCGAACGGGTGGATAGGGTCCCGGTGAAATGGCACGCGTCGCGGGAGCAGAGACCCTGACGGCCCGGGTGCGCAAGCAAGTGCACCGGGCCCGCATCGGCCTGCGCCGCGCCGGAGTCGACTACTTCCGCGGCGACGGCTCCGACTGGATCGCCCTCGCCGCCCTGCTGCTCACCGTCCCGGCCATCGCCACCGCGACGATCACCGTGCCCGACTGGTGCCCGCCCGCCGCCCTCGTCCTCCCCGTCGTCGTCGGCGGGCTGCTGCTGCGGCCCTCCAGCCTGCTGCTGCTCTACGCCGGGGCCGCCGCGGCGCTGATCACCGAGGCGGCGATCCTCGGCCCGTACTCCCAGGGGCCCTCCCGGGTCACCCCCGGCACCGTGCTGGTGGTGGGTGCGGTGGGCCTCGTCGGGCTGGTCATCGCCCAGTTCCGCAGCCGGGTCGGGGTGCCCTGGCGGCGCGGCGGCACCATGCTCTTCGACCTGCGCGAGCGGATCCGGGTGCAGAGCAAGCTGCCGAAGCTGCCCCAGGGCTGGCACCGGGAGATGGCCCTGCGCCCCGCCGGCGGTCAGTCCTTCTCCGGCGACTTCGTCGTCGCGGCCCGGACCAACGGCGGCCGGACGCTCGAGGTGGTACTCACCGATGTCTCCGGCAAGGGCATGGACGCGGCCTCCCGCGCCCTCCTGCTCTCCGGAGCGTTCGGCGGGCTGCTGGGCTCGCTCCCGCCCCATGCCTTCCTCCCCGCCGCCAACGCGTATCTGCTCCGCCAGGACTGGGACGAGGGGTTCGCGACCTCGATCCATCTCGTCCTCGACCTGGACAGCGGGGACTACGAGCTGCTGTCGGCGGGCCACCTCCCGGCGCTCCAGCTGAGCGCCGGGACCGGCCGCTGGGAGGAGCAGGGCGCGGAGGGCCCGCTGCTCGGGGTGTACGACGGCGCCCAGTTCGACCCGATCAAGGGCACCCTGCGCCCCGGTGATGTGCTCATGCTGTTCACCGACGGCCTGGTCGAGTCCGCCGAGCGCGAGCTGACCGAGGGCATCGACCGGCTCACCGGCGAGGCCGACCGCTATGTCGCCTCCGGCTTCCACGGCGCGGCCTGGCATCTGATCGAAGCGGTGGCCAAGGACGTCAACGACGACCGCGCGCTGCTGCTGATCTGCCGGGACTGACCGGCCTCTCGTGGTCCGTCCCCTACCCGGCTCCCTCGCCGTCCGCCGCGGGCAGCCCCGCCGGCGCGGGGCGAACGGCACATCGCCTGCGGCCCCCGTAGGCGCCGGGTGAACGGAGCAGGACAGCAAACGGCCCAGGAGAGCGACCGGAGACAGCGAACGGCCCCGGAGCCTGAAGCTCCGGGGCCGTTCGACGCACGCGTGAGGTCGCGGCGGGTTGTTCAGCCCGTGGTGGCCTTCGCCCGGCCGCGGGCCAGCTCGGCCGCATCCTTCTTGAAGGCCCACTCCATCTTGGGCTCCATCGCGAACCGGAAGACCCTTTGCACCGGTGGGGTGCAGAGCACGGTCACCACGGCTCCGGCGATGACGGTGACGACGATCGCGCCCCACGGCGTCTGCAGCCAGGCGTAGTCGTCGAACCAGCCCCAGAAGCGGGACCCCTTGGCGAGGAAGCCGTGCAGCAGGTAGCCGTACAGCGTTCCGGCGCCCAGTGCCGTGAACCACATCTTCCGCCGGGGGACCCAGGCGAAGAAGCAGGCGACCAGGATCATGGAGCAGCCGAACAGGGCGAGCGTCATGACCAGACCGCTCCACCACGGCGCGGTGAGCTCCTGGGCGCTGTCCCGGTGGTAGAACCACGCCGACGACATCCGCGGGCCCGCCCAGTAGGCGATCAGGAGCGCCACGGCGAAGATCGGCACGGACAGGATCCGCACCTCACGGCGCCGCACCATCTGGAAGTGCTCCGGCTTCATGAACAGACCCACCACGAAGAACGGCAGGAACTGCAGCACTCGCTGGAGGTCCAGGTCGTCGCCGATGTCCGGGGAGATCGAGGCGAGGGCCCCGATGGCCAGCGCGAGCGGCACCGGCCAGCGGACGAGCTTCCACAGCGGGGTGGACAGCCGCCAGACGAACAGGGCCGCCAGGAACCACGTCAGGTACCAGGGGTCCAGCAGGCTGATCGGCTGGGTCGGATCGTCGTCCGCCCACCGCTTGAAGAAGGTGTACGCGACCTCGAAGATCACATACGGCACGGCCACGCCGGTGACCAGCCGCTTGAGCCGGTCGGGACGCATGTCGAAACTGCGCGAGAAGTAGCCGGAGATGATGATGAACGCCGGCATGTGGAAGCTGTACACCACCATGTACAGCGCCTCGGCGGTGCGGCTTCCGTCGGTCAGCGGTTCCCACGCATGGCCCATCGCCACGAGGACGATGGCCAGGTACTTCGCGTTGTCGAAGAAGGAGTCACGCTGCTTCGGCTTGTTTCCGGCCGCTGGTGTGGCGGGTTTTCTCTGGTCCGGAGCGTCGCCTGCGGCAGGACGCTCGGAGTCCGTGGCCACCGCATCCCGGGCCGGGGGGAGCGGGGTCCGCTGATAGCCGTGCGGGCGCAAGGTGTTCGTCACAGGCCCTCCCACCATGAACTGGGGGAGACGATCCTGGACCTCACTGCGCGTGCGGGGGTCGTGGCAGCGCTGAACATCTGAGGCACCATAGCGTCGGAAGGTGGATTCAGTAAAACCTTCATCCTCCCCTCTACGAATCACACGGCTACCCCGTTCACGCGAAGTAAACGTAGGGCTTCGGCCGTTGTGCGTGATGCGGATCAACTGTCCGTTCTGTCACAGCTCATCCCCCTTAATTGGTGCATATGCCCCGGAAGCGGCTCCGGTGGAATGTCCAGTTCAATGACCCTTCGTTGGCGCTGCTCACGACTCACGAGTAATTCAGAAATTCCCACCGGCGTGCTCCGCACGGGTGGAAGGTGCACAGAGAAACGATCAGTCGCAATAATCCGGCGACCCGGTGGCCGAATTGTGTGGTGCAGCTCTCCCGGGGTACGGACTCCTCCGGTGCGCGGGCCCGCAACGGGTGTGAGCAGGCTGCCGACGATGCGTCACCGGGGTCCGAGTGGCATCGGGTTGGTGGCACGATGGTCATATCGGGGGTGTGCGGGGCATGCTCCCCGGGCCGGTGAGACGTTCCGACCGAGACCGAGGGTGTGATCCGTTGTGGCCATTTCGCTGTCCGTAGTGGTGCTGTTGGCCATCGTGCTGGTGGTCATGATCCGCTCGGGATCGATCAAGCCGGGGCCGGCCATCGTCGCGGCCCTGTTCGGCTTCTTCCTTGCTTCGACCGACATGGCCCCGTCGATCAACCGCTTCATGAACTCGATATCCGACATGATCAGCCAGATCAGCTTCTGAGGCGGCCCGCCCGCGGCGCTCCGGCTGCCGCAGGGCTCCTCCGCTCCGCCGTGCTCCGGCGCGGTTCGCCCCGGATCGCCGCGCCTCGCATCGCCACGCCCCGGTTCGCTGTGCGCCCCGGGCCGCAGGGCATCCATCGCGGCCCGGGGCGCAACCGGTCGGTTCCGGCCAGGGCTCAGCCTCGGGGGCCGTCGTTCAGGCCCGGCGGGTCAGCGCGTCCCGCACCGCGTCCTCGCTCCGGGCGACCGACGCGGTGCCGTCGTCGGCCGTGATGATCGGCCGCTGGATCAGCCGCGGGTGCGCCGCGAGCGCCCCGATCCACCGCTCGCGCTCCGCCGGCTCCCGGGGCCAGGCCTTGAGGCCGAGCTCCTTGGCCTCCGCCTCCTGCGTCCGCACGATGTCCCACGGCTCCAGGCCCAGCCGGTCCAGTACGGCCCGCAGCTCGTCGGTGTCCGGCGGGTCCTCCAGGTAGCGGCGCACGGTGTACTCGGCGCCCTCCTCGTCGAGGAGCTGCACAGCGGACCGGCACTTCGAGCACGCGGGATTCACCCAGATCTCCATGCCGGGCACCTTAGCCGTGCCCCCGGCCGCCCCGTCCCGTCCGCTGCCCGGGCCTCCCCGGCCTCCGCGGGCGTCCCCGCTCTCCACGGGCGTCCCCGCCCTCCGCAGGCGCCCCCGCTCACTCCAGTGGCGCGACATGGATCACGGACCCGGATTCCCCGCGGGATTCCCCGCGGGCGACGGCCCCGGAAACACCTCCGGCCCGGTGCCGCGAACGGATCGCGGTACCGGGCCGGAGGCCTGCTGGAGCGGGCGACGGGAATCGAACCCGCGTAGCCAGTTTGGAAGACTGGGGCTCTACCATTGAGCTACGCCCGCACGCGCCGCCGACGGTGAGGACCGCGGCACGCAGAGCATCGTAGCGGGTCCTGGCGGTCTCCCGCACACCTCACCCCACCCGCATCAATGCGGCAGCCGGACCGCGTCCGGCCATGTACCCTACGTGTCGCAACCAGCGGGGTGTGGCGCAGCTTGGTAGCGCGTCCGCTTTGGGAGCGGAAGGCCGTCGGTTCGAATCCGGCCACCCCGACCAGCAAGATCACATTGTGGGGCTCAACCGCCTTGCGGTTACTATGCAAGCTGCGTGCTCGTGTGTCTCTGTACCGGGCGCGATCCGCTGAATCAGCCCGCTGAACCTCAGCAAAACCCCAGAAGTCAGCCCCCAAGGAGACCCAACCGTGAAGAGCGCCGTGGAGAACCTGAACCCGACCCGGGTTCGGCTCACTGTCGAGGTGCCCTTCGAGGAGCTCAAGCCCAGCCTCGACGCGGCGTACAAGAAGATCAACCAGCAGGTCACGGTGGCGGGCTTCCGCAAGGGCAAGATCCCGGCCCGCGTCATCGACCAGCGGTTCGGCCGCGGTGCCGTGCTGGAGGAGGCCGTCAACGACGCCCTCCCGAAGTTCTACACCGAGGCCGTCAACGAGGGTGACCTGAACCCGCTGGGTCAGCCCGAGGTCGACATCACCGAGCTGAAGGACGGCGAGCTGCTGGCCTTCACCGCCGAGGTCGACGTGCGTCCCTCCATCGAGATCCCGGACTACTCCGGCATCGAGGTCGAGGTCGACGCCGTGGAGGTCTCCGACGAGGACGTCGAGAAGTCCGTCGAGCAGCTCCGTGAGCGCTTCGCCTCCACCACCCCGGTGGAGCGCGCCGCCGCCGACGGCGACGTGCTGACGATCGACCTTGAGGCCAAGGTCGACGGCGAGGTCCTGGAGGACGGCGTCGCCAGTGGCGTCAGCTACACCGTCGGCTCCGGCGAGCTCCTCGACGGCATCGACGAGGCCGTGACCGGCCTCGAGGCCGGTGGCTCGGCCACCTTCACCTCCGAGCTCAAGGGCGGTTCCGCCGAGGGCAAGGAGGCCGAGGTCAAGGTCGACGTCACCGCCGTCCAGTCCCGTGAGCTCCCCGAGCTCGACGACGAGTTCGCGCAGCTCGCGAGCGAGTTCGACACCCTGGAGGAGCTCAAGGCGGACAGCCGCAAGCGCCTCGAGCAGATGAAGAAGTACGACCAGGCCACCCAGGCCCAGGAGAAGGTGCTCGACGAGCTCCTCGCCCTGGCCGAGGTGCCGATCCCCGAGAAGCTCCTCGAGGACGAGATCCGGACCCGCAAGCACAACCTGGAGAACCACCAGCTCCAGCAGATGGGCCTGGACCTGGACAGCTACCTCAAGATCCAGAACAAGTCCGCTGAGGAGTTCGACGCCGAGCTCCGCGAGCAGGCCGAGAAGGGCATCAAGACCCAGTTCATCCTGGACGAGCTGGTCAACAAGGAGCAGCTGTCGGTCGGCCAGGAGGAGCTCACCGAGCACCTCATGCGCCGTGCGCAGTCCTCCGGCATGAGCCCGGACCAGTTCGCGCAGGCGGTCGTCGAGGGCGGCCAGGTGCCGATGCTCGTCGGCGAGGTCGCCCGCGGCAAGGCCCTCGCGGTCGTCGTGGAGGCCGCCACGGTCAAGGACACCAACGGCGAGACCGTGGACCTGGACGAGGAGGACGAGACCGCCGAGACGGTCGAGGCGTCCTCGGACGAGGCCGCGGAGGGCGAGAAGGCCGCCGAGGCCGACGAGAAGCCCGAGGCCTGAGCCTCGCCGCTGCAGTAGCCCGTTCGGTGGGCCCGGACGTCCGTGGAGGGCGTCCGGGCCCACCGGCGTTCCCCGGCCCCGCGCGGCGCTCGGTGAGCCTGCGCTCACAGCGAACAGTTCTGAATGCGGGATGGCGTTGTCCGACCTGCGCGTTAGGGTCCGTAGATACGAGGGCAGGGGAGTCCCCGGGAGACGCCGGAGAGCGTCGGCACCCGCCGACCCCCCGCCCCAGAAGAAGACGCTGAGACGGCCCGTTGCCGTCAGAGACGAGCAGGTGGATACGTGACGAATCTGATGCCTTCCGCCGCCGGCGAGCCGTCCATCGGTGGTGGCCTCGGCGACCAGGTCTACAACCGGCTGCTCAACGAGCGCATCATCTTCCTCGGCCAGCCGGTCGACGACGACATCGCCAACAAGATCACCGCGCAGCTGCTCCTCCTTGCCGCTGACCCGGACAAGGACATCTACCTCTACATCAACAGCCCGGGTGGCTCGATCTCGGCCGGCATGGCGATCTACGACACCATGCAGTACATCAAGAACGACGTGGTCACCATCGCCATGGGCCTCGCCGCCTCGATGGGCCAGTTCCTGCTGAGCGCCGGCACCCCCGGCAAGCGCTTCGCGCTGCCGAACGCCGAGATCCTGATCCACCAGCCCTCCGCGGGCCTGGCGGGCTCCGCCTCGGACATCAAGATCCACGCCGAGCGGCTGCTGCACACCAAGAAGCGGATGGCGGAGCTCACCGCCTTCCACACCGGCCAGACCGTCGAGCAGATCACCCGCGACTCCGACCGGGACCGCTGGTTCTCCGCCGACGAGGCCAAGGACTACGGCCTGGTCGACGAGGTCATGACCTCTGCCGTAGGCGTTCCGGGCGGGGGCGGCACCGGGGCCTGAGCCCCCGCGTCACCCCGCAGCCGACACCCCAGCCCATGATCGCCACCAGGATGGTGAAGAACCCGATGAACAACTTCCCCGGCAGCGGCCTGTACGAGGGCCCGAACGCAGAGTCCCGCTACGTCGTTCCGCGCTTCGTGGAGCGCACCTCCCAGGGCGTGCGCGAGTACGACCCGTACGCCAAGCTCTTCGAGGAGCGGGTGATCTTCCTGGGCGTCCAGATCGACGACGCCTCGGCCAACGACGTCATGGCGCAGCTGCTGTGCCTGGAGTCGATGGACCCGGACCGGGACATCTCCATCTACATCAACTCGCCGGGTGGCTCGTTCACCGCGCTGACGGCGATCTACGACACGATGCAGTTCGTGAAGCCCGACATCCAGACGGTCTGCATGGGCCAGGCGGCGTCCGCCGCCGCCGTGCTGCTCGCCGCCGGCACCCCCGGCAAGCGGATGGCGCTGCCGAACGCCCGTATCCTGATCCACCAGCCGTACAGCGAGACCGGCCGTGGCCAGGTCTCCGACCTGGAGATCGCGGCCAACGAGATCCTGCGGATGCGCTCGCAGCTGGAGGAGATGCTGGCCAAGCACTCCACCACGCCGATCGAGAAGATCCGTGACGACATCGAGCGCGACAAGATCCTCACGGCCGAGGAGTCCCTCGAGTACGGTCTGGTGGACCAGATCGTGTCCACCCGCAAGACCTCTGTCGGGATGGGCTGACCCCTCCGGTCAGGTACGACGGCCCCCTGGGCCGGTCACGGACAAGTGAACCGGCCCAAGGGGGGCCCGCGCGGGGGGCCCGGCAAGGTACCGTCGTTAGGCAAGCACCCGGGTCTGCGCAACGCTGCAGATCCCAGGCGAAGGGGAAGCACCTCGTGGCACGCATCGGTGACGGCGGCGACCTGCTCAAGTGCTCGTTCTGCGGAAAGAGCCAGAAGCAGGTGAAGAAGCTCATCGCGGGGCCTGGCGTGTACATCTGCGACGAGTGCATCGACCTCTGCAACGAGATCATCGAGGAGGAGCTCGCCGAGACCTCCGAGGTGCGGTGGGAGGAGCTCCCCAAGCCGCGCGAGATCTACGAGTTCCTCGAGGGCTACGTCGTCGGCCAGGAGGCCGCCAAGAAGGCGCTGTCCGTCGCCGTCTACAACCACTACAAGCGGGTGCAGGCGGACGAGAACGGCCAGGGCGGCCGGGACGACGGCATCGAGCTGGCGAAGTCCAACATCCTCCTGCTGGGGCCGACGGGTTCGGGCAAGACCCTGCTCGCGCAGACCCTCGCGCGGATGCTCAACGTCCCGTTCGCCATCGCCGATGCCACCGCGCTCACCGAGGCGGGATACGTCGGCGAGGACGTCGAGAACATCCTGCTGAAGCTGATTCAGGCCGCCGACTACGACGTCAAGAAGGCCGAGACCGGCATCATCTACATCGACGAGATCGACAAGGTCGCCCGCAAGAGCGAGAACCCGTCGATCACCCGCGATGTGTCCGGCGAGGGCGTCCAGCAGGCCCTGTTGAAGATCCTGGAGGGCACCACCGCCTCCGTGCCGCCGCAGGGCGGACGCAAGCACCCGCACCAGGAGTTCATCCAGATCGACACGACGAACGTACTGTTCATCGTGGGCGGTGCCTTCGCCGGTCTGGAGAAGATCATCGAGTCCCGGGCGGGCGCGAAGGGCATCGGCTTCGGCGCGACGATCCGCTCCAAGCGGGACGTCGACTCCTCGGACTTCTTCCGTGAGGTCATGCCGGAGGACCTGGTGAAGTTCGGGATGATCCCGGAGTTCATCGGCCGCCTCCCCGTCATCACCTCGGTGCACAACCTCGACCGCGAGGCGCTGCTGCAGATCCTGGTCGAGCCGCGCAACGCGCTCGTCAAGCAGTACCAGCGGCTCTTCGAACTCGACGGCGTGGAGCTGGACTTCGACCGGCCGGCGCTGGAGGCCATCGCCGACCAGGCGATCCTCCGCGGCACCGGAGCGCGCGGCCTGCGCGCCATCATGGAGGAAGTCCTCCAGTCGGTGATGTACGAGGTGCCGTCGCGCAAGGACGTCGCCCGGGTGGTCATCACCGAGGAGGTCGTCCACTCCAACGTGAACCCGACGCTGGTCCCGCGCGAGCCGCGGGGCATCGGCAAGGACGAGCGCCACGAGAAGAGCGCCTGACCAGCGACGCAGACGAAGACACACGCGAAGGGGCGCCCGGCCAACGGCCGGGCGCCCCTTCGCTGTTCGGGTGTGGTGCTTACTTCTTGACGCGGACCTCGTTGCGGAGCTTCGCGGTGGTCTCCGCCCACTCCTCGATCGACGGCGCCTTGAGGGTACTAGGGTCCGTAGCGCCCTTCTTCGGTGTCCAGACCACCATGGCGGCCGTACTCTCGTCGCCCCAGACGCAGAACGGCTGCGAGAACACGCCGAAGTCGTTCTCGCCGCACTTCATCACTGTGCCGTCGAAGCCGGACGGCTTCTGCTCCGTGGCTTTGGCGCCCTTGAGCGCGCCCTTCAGGATTGCGTCGACAGCGGCCTCGGGGTCGGAGACATCGCCGTAGCCACCACCGAACGCCAAACCATCGGACTCGCCCTTGTACGTGCCGCTGACGGACGTGCCGCCGTCGATGCCCTTGTCCTCGATGGCTTCCCCGTTGCTGACCGCCGGCTTGCTGGTGTCCTTGGTGTACTGACCGCTCAGCACCGAATCCGGCGCCGTCAGCTTGTAGTCGCCACCACCGCCGCCACCGAGCAGGGCTATCGCGCCGACGGCTATCACGGCCACCCCCGCGATGCCCGCGATGATGCCGATCAGCTTGCCCTTGCCGCCGCCACCGGGCGGGGGCGGGGGGACGTAACCGGCCTGCGGCTGCTGGCCGTACGGGCCGGGCTGGCCCTGGGCCGGGTAGCCGTAGCCCTGCTGCGGCGGAACGCCCTGCGGGGGCTGCTGCGGGTAGCCGTACCCCGGCTGCCCCTGCGGGGCCTGCGGGTAGCCGTACCCGGGCTGGCCCTGCGGCGGCTGGCCGTACGGGCCCGGCTGCGGCGGCTGCTGGCCGTACGGGCCCTGCGGCGGCTGACCGCCGTACGGGCCGGGCTGGTTGTGACTCATCAAGTCCCTCTCGGTGGTCCTACTGCTCGATTTCGACGCGGGTGTCGTCGCGCACGTCGGAGGTCGTCTTCGCGGCGGCCTCCAGGTCGGCCTTGCCGGTGATGGCCGCCAGCGGGTCGAAGACCACGGCGCTGCCGACCGTGCTGGAGTCGCCCCAGATGCACACCGGCAGCTCGGAGGTCTTGCCGTTCTGCGCCTTGGTCACCTTGAACTTCTGGCACTTCATGACCGCGCTGCCCAGCCCGCCGGGGTCGGCGGTCTCGGGGCTGCCGATGGGTTCGGCGTTGGCCTTGTCCTGAACGGTCTTGGTCAGCACGACGAACATCGCGTCGACGACCTGCTCCGGATTCTGGATCTTGCCCCACACGCCGCTGAACAGGAGCGCCTTCTTGCTGGCGCTCTGGTACTCGGCCTGCACCAGGTGGGGGTCGCTCACCCCCGGAAGCTCCTGGTACTGCTTCTTGTCGGACGCTCCCACACTGGAGTCGTCCTTGCCCGGGCCCTGGCGCTTGAACTCGCCCGCCACGGTCTCCGGCGTGGTCAGCTTGTGCGGGCCGTCGTCGCCGCCGGTGAGGGCGTAGATGCCCACGCCGACCGCGGCCAGGGCCACGACCGCGCCCACGATCAGGCCCGTCTTCTTCTTGCTGCCGCCGCCCTGCGGAGGCGGGGGCATCTGGCCCTGGGCGGGCTGCTGCCCGTAGGGCGGCTGCTGGCCGTACGGGCCCGGCTGCTGCGGCTGGCCGCCGTACGGGCCGGCCTGTCCCTGTCCCGGGTGGCCGTAGCCCTGCTGCTGCGGCGGCACGCCCTGCGGGGCCTGCGGGTAGCCGTAGCCGGGCTGGCCGGCCGCTCCGCCCTGGGCGTACGGGTTCGGCCCGCCTGCGCCGTACGGACCCGGCTGCGGCGGCGGCTGGTGGTAGCTCATGGCATCCCCTCTATGAACATGTCACGTACGCAACATCCTTCCGGACGACTTACGGGCGCCTTACCCCGGGGCGGCAACGGGTTAGTAACAGGCCTGGGGCGGCCCGTAGACTTCAGCCGTGACCGAGAACACCCAGCGCCCCCACGACGGGGCCCACAGCGCACCCAGTGATCTGCCGACCCAGTACGCACCGGCCGACGTAGAGGGGCAGCTGTACGAGCGCTGGGTGGAGCGGGGCTACTTCGAGGCGGACGCGAAGAGCGACAAAGAGCCGTACACGATCGTCATCCCGCCGCCGAACGTCACCGGTTCCCTCCACCTGGGCCATGCCTTCGAGCACACGCTGATCGACGCCCTCACCCGCCGCAAGCGGATGCAGGGGTACGAGGTCCTCTGGCAGCCCGGCATGGACCACGCGGGCATCGCCACGCAGAACGTCGTGGAGCGCGAGCTCGCCAAGGAGGGCAAGTCCCGCCACGACCTGGGCCGTGAGGCGTTCGTCGAGCGCGTCTGGAAGTGGAAGGCCGAGTCCGGCGGTCAGATCTCCGGCCAGATGAAGCGCCTCGGCGACGGCGTCGCCTGGTCCCGCGAGCGCTTCACCATGGACGAGGGCCTCTCGCAGGCCGTCCAGACCATCTTCAAGCGGCTCTACGACGACGGGCTGATCTACCGCGCCGAGCGCATCATCAACTGGTGCCCGCGCTGCCTCACCGCCATCTCGGACATCGAGGTGGAGTACCAGGACGACGACGGCGAGCTCGTCTCGATCCGGTACGGCTCCGGTGATTCGGAGATCGTCGTGGCCACCACCCGCGCCGAGACGATGCTCGGTGACACGGCCGTCGCGGTCCACCCGGAGGACGAGCGGTACCGGCACCTCGTCGGCACCGAGATCGAGCTGCCGCTCACCGGCCGCCGTATCCCGGTCGTCGCGGACGAGCACGTCGACCCGGAGTTCGGCACCGGCGCCGTCAAGGTGACGCCCGCCCACGACCCGAACGACTTCGAGATCGGCCGTCGGCACGACCTGCCCAACCTCGCCGTCCTCGACGAGCGCGGAGTCATCACCGCCCACGGCCCGTTCCAGGGTCTGGACCGCTTCGAGGCCCGGTCGGCGATCGTCGCCGCGCTGCGCGCCGACGGCCGGATCGTGGCCGAGAAGCGCCCCTACACCCACTCCGTCGGGCACTGCTCGCGCTGCAAGACCACCATCGAGCCGCGGCTGTCCATGCAGTGGTGGGTCAGGACGGGCCCGCTGGCGCAGGCCGCCGGTGACGCGGTCCGCGACGGCCGGGTCGCCATCCACCCCAAGGAGATGGAGTCCCGCTACTTCGGCTGGGTCGACAACCTGCACGACTGGTGCATCTCGCGTCAGCTCTGGTGGGGCCACCGGATTCCGGTCTGGTACGGCCCGGACGGCGAGGTCGTCTGCGTCGGACCGGACGAGGAGCCGCCGAGCGGCGAGGGCTGGACGCAGGACAGCGATGTGCTGGACACCTGGTTCTCCTCCGGCCTGTGGCCGTTCTCCACGCTCGGCTGGCCGGAGCGGACGGAGAGCCTGGAGAAGTTCTATCCGAACTCCGTCCTGGTCACCGGCTACGACATCCTCTTCTTCTGGGTCGCCCGGATGATGATGTTCGGCCTGTACGCGATGGACGGCACCCCGCCGTTCCACACCATCGCCCTGCACGGCATGGTCCGCGACCAGTTCGGCAAGAAGATGTCCAAGTCCTTCGGCAACGCGGTCAATCCGCTGGACTGGATGGACTCCTACGGCTCCGACGCGGTCCGCTTCACCCTGGCCCGCGGCGCCAACCCCGGTGTCGACGTGCCGATCGGCGAGGACTGGGTCCAGGCGTCCCGGAACTTCGCCAACAAGATCTGGAACGCCACCCGCTTCGCGCTGATGAACGGCGCCACCGTCGAGGGCGGGCTGCCGTCGGCCGACCGGCTCCGGCCCGAGGACCGCTGGATCCTGTCCCGGCTGAACACCGTGGTCAGCGAGGTCGACGGGTACTACGAGGACTACCAGTTCGCCAAGCTCAGCGACACCCTGTTCCACTTCGCCTGGGACGAGGTCTTCGACTGGTACGTCGAGCTGTCCAAGACCACCTTCGCCAAGGGCGGCGCGGAGGCCGAGGCCTCCCGCCGGGTCCTCGGTGAGGTGCTGGACGTCACGCTGCGGCTGCTGCACCCGGTGGTGCCGTTCGTCACCGAGCAGCTGTGGACCACGCTCACCGGCCAGGAGTCGCTGGTCATCGCCGACTGGCCGACCGACAGCGGCTTCCGCGACCGGGACGCCGAGCGGGAGATCGAGACCGTTCAGCAGGTGGTCACCGAGGTCCGGCGGTTCCGTGCCGACCAGGGCCTGCAGCCCGGCCAGAAGGTCCCGGCCCGGCTGGACCTGACCGGCACGGCGCTCGCCGCCCACGAGGACGCGATCCGTCAGCTGCTGCGCCTCCAGCCGGAGGGCGAGGGCTTCACCGCCACCGCCACCCTCCCGGTCGCCGGTGCCACGGTCGCCCTCGACCTCTCCGGCGCGATCGATGTGGCGGCCGAGCGCAAGCGGCTCGCCAAGGACCTGGCGGCGGCCCAGAAGGAGCTGGCGCAGACCACGGCGAAGCTCGGGAACGAGGCGTTCCTCGGCAAGGCCCCGGACAACGTCGTGGAGAAGATCCGCAAGCGCAGGGAGACCGCCGAGGCGGACATCGAGCGGATCTCCGCCCAGCTGGACGCGCTTCCGCAGGGCTGAGACCGGGCTGCCCCAACAGCGGAGACCGCTGGGACCGGCAGCCGACAGCAGTGGCCGCGGGCCCCTGGGCATCAGTCACCGCCCCGGGGCCCGCGCGCATGTCCGGGGGCGGCAGATCCGCCCACCGGGGCTCCGTAGACTGGGGGCGTGAGTGAGCGCCCCCAGCACGACGACGACGCCGACGCCCCCGACTCCTTCGACGAGATCGTCGACACGGAGACCGACCGCGATCCCGACCTGGCGGTGATCGAGGCCGGGAGCCGCACCCTGCGCGCCCAGGCCGGGCCGCCGCAGGGGGACGGGATCCCGGCCCGCCCGACGGACCCGGAGACCGACCGGCAGTTGCGGGAGGTCGAGAACGAGCTGGCCGGCCGCTGGCCGGAGACCAGGCTCGACCCGTCGCTGGTGCGCGTCGAGGCGCTGATGGACGTCCTCGGCGAGCCGCAGCGGGCCTACCCCTCGATCCACATCACCGGCACCAACGGCAAGACCAGCACCGCCCGCATGATCGAGGCCCTGCTGACCGCCTTCGAGCTGCGCACCGGCCGCTACACCAGCCCGCACGTGCAGTCGGTGACCGAGCGGATCAGCCTGGACGGCGCTCCGATCGACGCCGAGCGGTTCATCGAGACCTACCGGGACATCCAGCCGTACGTCGAGATGGTCGACGCCGCGCAGGAACACCGGCTGTCCTTCTTCGAGGTGCTCACCGGAATGGCCTACGCGGCCTTCGCGGACGCCCCGGTGGACGTGGCGGTCGTCGAGGTCGGCATGGGCGGCACCTGGGACGCCACCAACGTGATCGACGGCCAGGTGGCCGTGGTGACCCCGATCGGGCTCGACCACACCGACCGGCTGGGCACCACGCCGGGCGAGATCGCCGGGGAGAAGGCGGGCATCGTCAAGCAGGACGCCACCGTCGTCCTGGCCCAGCAGCCGGTGGACGCGGCCCAGGTGATGCTCAAGCGCGCGGTGGAGGTGGACGCCACCGTCGCCCGGGAGGGCATGGAGTTCGGTGTCACCACCCGGGAGGTCGCGGTCGGCGGGCAGCTGCTGACGCTGCGCGGTCTGGGCGGCGAGTACCCCGACATCTTCCTGCCGCTGCACGGCGCCCACATGGCGCACAACGCGGCGGTGGCGCTGGCCGCCGTCGAGGCGTTCTTCGGCATCGGCTCGCAGCACGCCCGGACGCTCGACCCGGAGACGGTCCGCTCCGCCTTCGCCTCGGTGGTCTCCCCCGGCCGGCTGGAGATCGTCCGGAAGAGCCCGACGGTCATCCTGGACGCCGCGCACAACCCGCCGGGCGCCCGCGCCGCTTCGGAGGCCGTCACCGAGGCATTCGGTTTCAGCCGGCTCATCGGAGTGATCGGCATGAGCGGCGACAAGGACGTGAAGGGCTTTCTGGAGGCCTTCGAGCCGATCCTCGCCGAGGTCGTCATCACCCGGAACTCCAGTGACCGGGGCATGGACGTGGACGAACTCGCGGCGCTCGCGGTCGAGGTGTTCGGCCAGGAGCGGGTCCAGGTCGAGCCGCGGCTCGACGACGCTCTGGAGGCCGCGGTCACGCTGGCCGAGGAGGAGAGCGAATTCTCCGGTGCGGGTGTGCTGGTGACCGGTTCGGTGATCACGGTCGGCGAGGCCCGGCTGCTGCTCGGAAAGGGATGAGATGCGGACCCTCTGCGCCTCCACGCTGATCGGCGAGTTCTTCGTGATCGGCTTCGCCGGTCTGGTCGCCATGCAGATGACGGACCTGTCGCCCGCCACCGTCTGGACGGTCAGCGGTGTCGCCATGCTGCTCTGTGTGCTGCTGTGCGGCATGCTGTCCCGGCCCGGGGCGGTGCCGGTCGGCTGGGCGCTGCAGATCGGTCTGATCGCGGCCGGCTTCGTCGTCCCGGCGATGTTCTTCCTCGGCGCGTGCTTTGCTGCTCTGTGGTGGGCCTCGGTCCACTTCGGCCGGAAGATCGACGAGGCGAAGGCCCGGTTCGCCGCCCAGGCGGCGGAAGCGGGGGAGGGCGTCGCGTGACGGGCCAGCCGATCACCCATGTAGCCTCTTCGCATCCGCACATTTGTTGCGGGGGCCCGGGCCGCGCGGCGTCGGCCGCATCTGTCACCGCGCCCGGAGAACACAGCTAAGGAGTCCGCACCGTGAGCCAGCGTACGCTCGTCCTTCTCAAGCCCGATGCCGTACGACGCGGTCTGATCGGCGAGGTCATCGGCCGGATCGAGCGGAAGGCCGGCTGGACGATCAGTGCGCTGGAGCTGCGTGACCTGGAGCGCGGGGTGCTGGAGCAGCACTACGGCGAGCACGTCGGCAAGCCGTTCTACGAGCCGCTGATGGAGTTCATGTCCTCCGGCCCGGTCGTGGTGATGGTCGTCGAGGGCGAGCGTGTCATCGAGGGTGTCCGGACCCTGGCGGGGCCGACCGACCCGATTGCCGCGGCACCCGGCAGTATCCGGGGTGATTTCGGCACCATTGTCCGGGAGAATCTGATCCATGCCTCGGACTCCGAGGAGTCCGCAGAGCGTGAGATGAAGATTTTCTTCCCTGGTGTCGCCTGACGGTCCGTCAGCCGTAATCCGCTTGTGACCTGGGGCGATCGATTTTATTCGGTCGCCCCTTGGCATATGCGAGATGATTGAGGGAACCTGTCACTCCGACACGACGTCACCAATACGGGGGTAGGCGCGCGTTCCGCTGACAATGGCGGAGTAACCCTAGCGGCGCGTTCCCGCGAGCGTGACTACGATGTAAACCTCCACGCCCACAGCGCCCGCCCTGCCGACCTACAAGTCATTATCGTTCCAGCTGGGAAGGCCAGACGTATCCTCATGGGGAACAATATGTCGTTCATCGGCCGTGACATGGCTGTCGACCTCGGGACCGCCAACACGCTGGTGTACGTCAGGGGTCGCGGGATCGTCCTCAACGAGCCATCCGTCGTCGCCATCAACACCAATACGGGCGGCATCCTGGCGGTCGGTGCCGAAGCAAAGAAGATGATCGGCCGCACCCCCGGCAACATCGTCGCCGTACGGCCGCTCAAGGACGGCGTCATCGCCGACTTCGAGATCACCGAGCGGATGCTCCGGTATTTCATCCTGAAGATCCACAAGCGTCGCTATCTCGCGCGCCCCCGCGTCGTGGTCTGTGTGCCGTCCGGTATCACGGGTGTCGAGCGCCGTGCCGTCATCGAGGCGTCCACCCAGGCGGGTGCCCGCCAGGTGCACATCATCGAGGAGCCGATGGCCGCCGCGATCGGCTCGGGCCTCCCGGTCCACGAGGCCACCGGCAACATGGTGGTGGACATCGGCGGCGGCACCACCGAGGTCGCGGTCATCTCCCTCGGCGGCATCGTGACGGCCCAGTCCATCCGGGTCGCCGGTGACGAGCTGGACAACGCGATCATCCAGCACATCAAGAAGGAGTACAGCCTCCTCCTCGGCGAGCGCACCGCGGAGAACATCAAGATGACCATCGGCTCGGCCTTCGATCTGGAGGAGGACGAGCACACCGAGATCCGCGGCCGCGACCTGGTCAGCGGCCTGCCGAAGACGGTCGTCATCTCCGCCAGCGAGGTCCGCAAGGCCATGGAGGAGCCGGTCAACTCGATCGTCGACGCGGTCAAGACGACGCTCGACAAGTGCCCGCCGGAGCTCTCCGGCGACGTGATGGACCGGGGCATCGTGCTCACCGGCGGCGGCGCGCTGCTCCGCGGCCTGGACGAGCGGCTGCGCCGGGAGACGGGGATGCCGATCCACATCGCCGAGGACCCGCTGGATTCGGTCGCGCTCGGCTCCGGCAAGTGCGTCGAGGAGTTCGAGGCGCTGCAGCAGGTCCTGGACGCCCAGCCGCGCAGATGACGGTGGGACGGATGCCGCCGCGCGGGTGACCTGCTCCCGCGCGGCGGTCCGTTCCCCGGCGGCGGATCGTCTCCACAACAGAACAACGGCATTCGACCCACCGCCTGTTCGCTTTCAGGTATGACACTCCCGACCGGCCGGGCCCGCAGCCGACCGGTCCCACGAGGAAGGCACGGCCGCCGCACGTGAGGGACACACGAGAGAGCCGGTTGCTCCTGGTGCTGCTGATCGCCATCGCGTTCGCACTGATCACGGTGGACATCCGCGGTGGCGAGGACTCGCCGCTCGACAGCGCCCGGCAGGCCGCCGCGTCGGCCTTCGGGCCCGTGGAGAACGGCGTGGCCACGGCGGTGAACCCCATCGGCAACGCCATCGGCGCCGTCCGCGACTCGGGTGAGCGGCACGACCGGATCAGCAGACTCGAACACGAGAACGCCGCGCTCAAGGCCAAGCTGGGCAGCGACATCCGCACCCGGGGCCGGGCCGCGGAGCTCGACAAGATGCTGAAGACGGCGGGCGCCGGCCGGTACGGCATCAAGGGCGCGGAGGTCATCGCCATAGGAGCGGCCCAGGGCTTCTCCTGGACCGTCACCATCGACGCCGGCCGCAAGGACGGCCTCGTCCGCGACATGACCGTGCTCAACGGCGACGGGCTGGTCGGCCGGGTCACCACGGTCGGCCCGTCCACCGCGACCGTGCTGCTCGCCAACGACCCCGACTTCACCGTCGGCACCCGGATGGAGAAGTCCGCCGAGCTGGGCTTCGCCACCGGGCAGGGCGACCGCCCGCTCCAGGTGCAGCTGCTCAACGGCAAGGCCCGGGTGGAGAAGGGGGACCGGCTGGTCACCTTCGGCTCGCGTGCCGACAAGCCGTTCGTCCCCGGGGTGCCGGTCGGCGAGGTCGTCCGTGTCGACCCCGCGAACGGCGGGCTGACCCGGACCCTCCAGGTCCGCCCGTACGTCGGATTCACCAAGCTCGACATCGTCGGGGTCGTCGTCCAGCCGCCGCGCAAGGACCCGCGGGACGCGGTGCTGCCGCCGGCGGTGAAGCCGAAGCCGACGCCCACGGTGACCGTCACGGCCACGCCGTCGGCCGACGGGTCCGCGGGCCCGTCCGAGGAAGGCAGCGAGCCGGCCGACGGGGGAACCCGCGGTGAGGACACCCGTGGTGACACCGGCGGGGACGCCGACGCCGCGGAGGAGCCGGACGGGCCGGCCGACGGCGACTCACCCGAAGAGGGGGCGAGTCCCGCCGCCTACCTCCGGACACCGGCCGCCGCGAGCCCCACCAGGAGCTGACCTCCCATGCGTCTCAACCGGATCCTGCTCTCGACCACGCTGGTGGTCGTCGCGCTCGTCGTCCAGGTGAGCATCCTCGCCCGGCTCCAACTGCCCGGCGCGGTGCCCGACCTGATGCTGCTCGTCGTCCTCGCGCTCGCCCTCGTCTACGGCCACGTGGGCGGCGCCCTCGTCGGCTTCGGCGCGGGCCTGCTGTCGGACCTCGCGCCCCCGGCCGACCACGCGGTGGGCCGCTACGCGCTCGTCCTGGCGGTCGTCGGCTACCTCGCCGGCCTGGCGAAGCCCGAGACCGGGCGGCTCCGCTCGGCGGTCGGCCCGCTGCTGGTCGTCGTGGGCGCGGCCGTCGGCACCACCCTGATGTACGCGGGGGTGGGCGCCCTCGTCGGTGACACCGCGGCCCGTCAGGTCGGTCTCGTCGGACTGGTCCTCACCGCCACCGTCTACGACCTGCTGCTCGCGCCCTTCGTGGTGCCGGGCGTCATGGCCCTGGCCCGGCGCGCGGACAACGACCCGATGGCCGAGTCCTCCAGCGGTACCGGCGGGGCCGACAACGCCCTGCGCGGCTTCGCGACCACCGGCAGTCTGCTGAAGCCCCGCAAGGGCGGCGGCCGCACCAGCTCCCCCGGCCGGCTCCGCGGCGGGCGGCGCGGCGGTCTGCTCGGCGGGTCCTCCCGGAGCGGCGCGGGACGCCTGAAGGGGGTCAAGCGGCTATGAAGGCGGCCGGAGCAGCCGCCCGCCGGGCCTTTGCCGTCCGCCCGCCCGTCACCCCCCGCCACCGTCAAGGGAAGCGCTTCGCGCTATGACCAACATCCCCGCCACCGGACGCACTCCCCGGGTCACGATCCGCCTGGTCGCCCTGCAGATCCTGGTGTTCTCACTGCTGCTCACCCTGGGCGGGCGGCTCTGGTACCTCCAGATCCGCAACGGTGACGAGTACGCCCACGAGGCCGCCAGCAACCACGTCCAGCAGGTCGTGCAGCCCGCGACCCGCGGCGCCATCCTGGACGCGCGCGGCGTGCCGCTGGCCGACAACGAGACCCGGCTCGTCGTCTCCGCGAGCCGCACCGATCTGCTGAAGATGGAGGACGACGGCAAGGCCGTCCTGGACCGGCTCGCCGGAGTCCTGGGGATGAAGCCGGAGGAGGTGGCGGAGAAGGTCCGGCTCTGCGACGCCAAGACCCCGCAGCCCTGCTGGAACGGCTCGCCGTACCAGCCCATCCCGGTCACCGACGAGGCCACCACCCAGCAGGCCCTGCAGATCCGGGAGCGGGCCGAGGACTTCCCCGGCATCACCGCCGAGCCCACCGCCGTCCGCCGCTACCCCGCACCGGCCAAGTCCCGGACCTCCCAGGTGCTCGGCTACCTCTCGCCCGTCACCGACGACGAGATCGAGGAGGCCAAGAACACCCGCTCGCCGCTGCTGCGCTCGGACCAGATCGGCCGTTCCGGCCTGGAGCGCAGCTACGACAAGTACCTGCGCGGCAAGGCCGGCGTCACCCGGTACGAGGTGGACAACCTGGGCCGGGTCATCGGGCAGGACCGCAGCGACAAGTCCGTCGCCGGGTCCAGCGTGGTGACCAGCATCGACTCCCGGGTGCAGGGCGTGGCGGAGAAGGAGCTGGACGGGGCCATGAAGGAGGCCCGCAAGCAGATGGACCGCAACACCAACCGCCACTACGAGGCGGATGCGGGCGCGGTCGTGGTGATGGAGGCCAAGACCGGCCGGGTGGTGGCGATGGCCTCCAACCCCGACTACGACCCCAACGCCTGGGTGGGCGGCATCTCCGGCAAGGACTACAGCCGGATGACCAGCAAGAAGTCGAACTATCCGCTGCTCAACCGGGCCATCCAGGGGCAGGCCGCCCCCGGATCGATCTTCAAGGTGGTCTCCACCGCCGCCGCGGTGAACGCCGGGTACGACTTCAACGGCGGCTACAACTGCGGCAGCTCGTACAGCATCGGCGGACAGGTCTTCAAGAACTTCGAGTCGCAGAGCCACGGCGCGATCGGTCTGGGCCGCGCCCTGGAGGTCTCCTGCGACACGGTCTTCTACGCCCTGGCCCACCAGCAGTGGAAGAAGGACGGCGGGCTCAAGCCGGACAAGAAGTCCAAGGACTGGTTCTTCAGGACGGCCCACCAGTTCGGCCTCGGCAAGGAGACCGGGATCGACCTGCCGAACGAGGTCCGCGGACGCGTCCCCGACCGCCAGTGGAAGAAGGCCTTCTGGAAGGCCAACAAGGACAGCTGGTGCAAGCAGGCCAAGGCGTGGCCGGGCAAGAAGGACTTCCAGACGCTGCTCGCCCGCGAAGGCTGCCTGGAGGGCATGAAGCTGCACGCCTATGACGCGGTGAACTACTCCATCGGACAGGGCGACACCCTCGTCACCCCCATCCAGATGGCGTCCATCTACTCCGCGATCAGCAACGGCGGCACGCTCTACAACCCCAGCGTGGGCAAGGCGGTCGTCAGCCCCGACGGCAAGCACGTCGACGAGATCAAGCCCACCGCGCACGGCAAGCTGCCGGTGACGAAGAAGACCATGAGCCAGATGGACGACGCCCTCGCCGGTGTCGCCACCCGGGGTACCGCCGCCTGGCGGTTCGGCGGCTGGCCGCAGGACGAGATCCCGATGCACGCCAAGACCGGTACGGCGGAGGTCTACGGCAAGCAGACCACGTCCTGGTTCGCGACCTACACCAAGGACTACTCGATCGTCATGACGATCTCCCAGGGTGGTACCGGATCCGGCGCCTCCGGTCCCGCGGTGCGCAACATCTACAACGCGCTGTACGGGATCGACGCGAAGGGCGGCATCGACAAGAAGCGCGCCCTCCTCCCCGAGCCGCAGGCGAAGCTGCCGAAGATCGAGAAGGACGGTTCGATCGAGTCCCAGCCCGTCAAGCCGTACAAGCCGGAGGCGCCGAGCGACTCCGACACCGTCGAGCAGGCGGCGGCCGTGGAGAGGCGGCGGGGCTGATGGCCGGACCGTCCAGCTTCTCCATCAGCCGGTACACCCCCGACCGGGGCACCTGGGGCAAGCTCACCGCACGCGACTCGCTGGTGCGCCGGGTCGACTGGATACTGCTCGGCTCGGCTCTGGCCCTGTCGGCCCTCGGCTCGCTGCTCGTCTGGTCCGCGACCCGCAACCGCACCGAGCTGAACCAGGGCGACCCGTACTACTTCCTCTTCCGGCACGTCCTGAACACCGGGATCGGGCTGGCCCTCATGATCGGCACGATCTGGCTCGGCCACCGCACCCTGCGCGGCGCGGTGCCCGTGCTGTACGGCCTCTCCATCCTGCTCACCGCCGCCGTCCTCACCCCGCTCGGCTCCACCATCAACGGCTCGCACGCGTGGATCCAGATCGGTGGCGGCTTCTCCCTCCAGCCCTCCGAGTTCGCCAAGATCACGATCATCCTCGGGATGGCGATGCTGCTGGCGACACGGGTGGACGCGGGGGACCGGGTCCACCCCGATCACCGCACCGTCGTCCAGGCCCTCGGGCTGGCCGCGCTGCCGATCGGCATCATCATGCTGATGCCGGACCTCGGCTCGGTCATGGTGATCGTGGTGATCGTCCTGGGCGTGCTGCTCGCCTCCGGCGCCTCCAACCGCTGGGTGCTCGGACTCATCGGCGCGGGCGCGGCCGGAGCGATCGCCGTCTGGCAGTTCGGGCTGCTGGACGACTACCAGATCAACCGGTTCGCCGCGTTCGCCAACCCCGAGCTCGACCCGGCCGGGGTCGGGTACAACACCAACCAGGCGCGCATCGCGATCGGCTCCGGCGGGCTCAGCGGCACCGGGCTGTTCAACGGCCACCAGACCACCGGCCAGTTCGTGCCCGAGCAGCAGACCGACTTCATCTTCACCGTCGCCGGTGAGGAGCTGGGCTTCCTCGGCGCCGGCCTGATCCTGGTGCTGCTGGGCGTCATCCTCTGGCGCGCCTGCCGGATCGCCCGCGAGACCACCGAGCTGTACGGCACGGTCGTCGCCGCCGGGATCACCGCCTGGTTCGCCTTCCAGGCGTTCGAGAACATCGGGATGACCCTCGGCATCATGCCGGTCGCCGGTCTGCCGCTGCCGTTCGTCTCCTACGGCGGCACCTCGATGTTCGCCGTCTGGATCGCGGTCGGGCTGCTGGAGTCGATCAAGGTGCAGCGACGGGTGGCCGCCTGAGGCCGCGGCCCCGGGCCGTGACACCGATCGAATCGGTGTTCCGCGGGTAGATACAAGGTATGGCCGACCAGGTACAGGAGATCGAACGCAAGTACGAGACCCCCGAGGGTGGCGGGCTGCCGGACCTCACCGGCGTCCCCGGGGTCGCGTCCGTGGCCGACCGGGGCGTCACAGGCCTGGACGCCGTCTACTACGACACCCCCGGTGAGCGGCTCGCCGCGGACGGCATCACGCTGCGCCGCCGCACCGGGGGCGACGACGAGGGCTGGCACCTCAAGCTGCCCGTCGGCCCCGACACCCGCGAGGAGATCCGCGCCCCGCTCTCCGAGGACGTGCCGCGGTACCTGGCGGCGCTCGTCCGCTCCCGGGTCCGCGACGCCCCGCTCGTCCCCGTCGTCCGGCTGCGCACCGACCGGGACCTGCGGCACCTCGTCGGCGCGGACGGCGTGGTGCTCGCCGAGGTGTGCGTCGACGCGGTCACCGCCGAGCGGCTCGCCGGCGGGTCGGGCACCGCCCGGTGGACCGAGATCGAGGCGGAGCTGCGCGAGGGGACCGGCCCGGACGTCCTCGACACCGTCGAGGAGGTGCTCCTGGCGGCCGGGGCGCGCCGCGCGGCCGGTCCGTCCAAGCTGGCGCGGGCCCTCGCGGAGACCGCCCCCGGCGGTACGGGGGAGACGGGCGCGGCGGGGGAGACCGACGGGGTCACCGGGGGCGCGGCAGGGCCGACGGAGGCCGGAACGCCCGGCGGGACGGACACGGCCCGCAGGAGCGGAAAGACGGCGAAGGCGGAGAAGGCAGGGAAGAAGGGGAAGGCAGGGAAGAAGGGGCAGAAGAAGGCGAAGCCCGGCCGGAGGACCGAGCCCCCCGAGCGGCCCACCGCCGGCGACCACCTGCTGCGCTATCTGCGCACCCAGGTCACCGCGATCATCGAGCTGGACCCGGCCGTCCGCCGGGACCGGCCCGACTCCGTCCACCGGATGCGCGTCGCCACCCGCCGGCTGCGCAGCGCCTTCCGGTCGTTCCGCACCGTCCTCGACCGGGAGGTCACCGACCCCGTCGGCGACGAGCTGAAGTGGCTCGCGGCCGAACTCGGCGTCGACCGGGACCGCGAGGTGCTCACCGAACGCCTCCACGAGCGGCTGGCCGAACTGCCGCACACCCTGCTCGTCGGCCCCGTCCGCGGCCGGCTCCGCACCTGGTCGAACGCCCGGCGCAGCGGCTCGCGCCACCAGGTCATCGGTGTACTGGACAGCCGCCGCTACCTCGACCTGCTCACCACCCTCGACCGGCTCGTCGCCGACCCGCCGCTGCTGCCCGACGCCGGCCGCCCGCCGATGGAGGTGCTGCCCGGAGCCGTGCTGCGGGAGGCCCGGCGGCTCTCCCGCCGGATGGCGACGGCCCTGGACACCCCGGAGGGCCACGAGCGGGACGTGGCCATGCACGAGGCGCGCAAGGCCGCCAAGCGCACCCGCTACGCCGCGGAGACCGCCGAGCCGGCCGTCGGGACGCCGGCGAAACGGTTCGTCCGGCACATGAAGACCCTGCAGGACGTCCTGGGGGACCACCAGGACAGCGTCGTCGCCCGTGCCGCCCTCCGGGACCTCGCCCTCCAGTCCCAGGCCGCGGGGGAGAGCGCCTTCACCTTCGGGGTCCTCTACGGGCACGAGGAGATGCGCGCCGCCGCCCGCGAGCACGAACTGCCCCGGGCCTGGAAGGAAGCCTCGCGGAAGAAGGACCGGACGGCGCTGCGGGGGTGACGGGAGCGGGCGTGCCGGATCCCGCTCGCGCCGGCCGTGACCGGCCGTCCCGCCGGGTCCGGCTTCACCCGTCGGGGTGACCCGTCGGGCACGTTACCCTTGAGGGTCACCTGTGCCCGCTCACGAGAGAACGCTGAGAATGCCTGTCGAGTCGGTCTTCCCCCGCCTGGAAGCGCTTCTCCCGCACGTCCAGAAGCCGATCCAGTACGTCGGCGGCGAGCTGAATTCCACGGTCAAGCCGTGGGAGTCCTGCGATGTGCGATGGGCGCTGATGTATCCGGACGCCTACGAGGTCGGGCTGCCCAACCAGGGCGTCATGATCCTCTACGAGGTCCTCAACGAGCGCGAGGGCGTCCTCGCCGAGCGCACCTACAGCGTCTGGCCGGACCTCGAAGAGCTCATGCGGAAGCATGACGTCCCGCAGTTCACGGTCGACTCGCACCGCCCGGTGGGCGCCTTCGACGTGCTCGGCGTGTCCTTCTCCACCGAGCTCGGCTACACCAACCTGCTCACCGCGCTGGAGCTCTCCGGCATCCCGATGGCGGCCGAGGACCGTACCGAGGACCACCCGGTGGTGCTCGCCGGCGGTCACGCGGCGTTCAACCCGGAGCCGATCGCCGACTTCATCGACTGCGCGGTCATCGGCGACGGCGAACAGGCCGTCCTGGAGATCACCGAGATCATCCGGGCGTGGAAGAGCGAGGGCCGCCCCGGCGGCCGCGACGAGCTGCTGCTGCGCCTGTCGAAGACCGGCGGCGTCTACGTGCCGCGGTTCTACGACGTCGAGTACCTGGCCGACGGCCGGATCGGCCGGGTCGTGCCGAACCGCTCCGGCGTGCCGTGGCGGGTCTCCAAGCACACCGTCATGGACCTGGACGAGTGGCCGTACCCGAAGCAGCCGCTGGTGCCGCTCGCCGAGACCGTGCACGAGCGGATGTCGGTGGAGATCTTCCGTGGCTGCACCCGCGGCTGCCGCTTCTGCCAGGCGGGAATGATCACCCGGCCGGTGCGGGAGCGCAGCATCACCGGGATCGGCGACATGGTCGACAAGGGGCTCAAGGCCACCGGCTTCGAAGAGGTCGGCCTGCTCTCCCTCTCCTCCGCGGACCACACCGAGATCGGCGATGTCGCCAAGGGTCTCGCGGACCGCTACGAGGAGGACAAGATCGGCCTGTCCCTCCCGTCCACCCGGGTCGACGCGTTCAACATCGACCTGGCCAACGAGCTCACCCGGAACGGCCGCCGGTCGGGTCTCACCTTCGCCCCCGAGGGCGGCTCCGAGCGCATCCGCAAGGTCATCAACAAGATGGTCTCGGAGGAGGACCTGATCCGGACGGTCTCGACCGCGTACGGCAACGGCTGGCGTCAGGTGAAGCTGTACTTCATGTGCGGCCTGCCCACCGAGACCGACGAGGACGTGCTCCAGATCGGCGACATGGCGGTCAACGTCATCGCCAAGGGCCGTGAGGTCTCCGGCAAGAACGACATCCGCTGCACCGTCTCCATCGGCGGATTCGTGCCCAAGCCGCACACCCCGTTCCAGTGGGCCCCGCAGCTGTCCGCCGAGGAGACCGACGCGCGGCTGCAGAAGCTGCGCGACAAGATCCGCGGCGACAAGAAGTACGGGCGCTCCATCGGCTTCCGCTACCACGACGGCAAGCCCGGCATCGTGGAGGGCCTGCTCTCCCGCGGCGACCGGCGCGTGGGCGCGGTGATCCGCGAGGTGTACGAGTCGGGCGGCCGGTTCGACGGCTGGCGCGAGCACTTCTCGTACGACCTGTGGATGCGGTGCGCCGAGAAGGCGCTGCCCGCCCAGGGCGTCGACGTCGACTGGTACACCACCCGGGAGCGCACCTACGAGGAGGTCCTGCCCTGGGACCACCTCGACTCGGGCCTCGACAAGGACTGGCTCTGGGAGGACTGGCAGGACTCGCTCGACGAGACCGAGGTCGAGGACTGCCGCTGGACCCCGTGCTTCGACTGCGGCGTCTGCCCGCAGATGGACACCAGCATCCAGATCGGCCCGACCGGCAAGAAGCTGCTGCCGCTGACCGTCGTCAAGTAGCGCACCCGCCGCGGACGCGCCGCGGCGCACCCGGCACCCGCGGGCCGGTCCGGCCACCGTCACCCGATGGCGGTCCGGACCGGCCCGCGGCGGGTCGGGACCACCGCCTGCTGCCCCCGTGCCGCCCGCCATGTGCCCCGCACCCGGCCCGCCACCCGGCGCCTGTCCGGGACGGCGGCGGGAACCGGCGGCCCTCCCGGGACGTACTCTTGGTGGGCAGTACGACAGCACTCACGAAGGACTGAAGGACACTGGGCAAGCGACAGCCCGAAGGCCCCCCGCCCGCACCCGCGGTGCAGCGCATCCGACTGCGCTACACCAAGCGTGGCCGCCTCCGGTTCACCAGCCACCGCGACTTCCAGCGCGCTTTCGAGCGGGCGCTGCGCCGCGCCGAGGTGCCCATGGCGTACTCGGCCGGGTTCAGCCCGCACCCCAAGGTGTCGTACGCCAATGCCGCACCCACCGGCACGGGCAGCGAGGCCGACTACCTGGAGATCGCGCTCACCGAGGTGCGGGACCCGGAGACGCTGCGGCAGCTCCTCGACGAGTCGATGCCGCCCGGCCTCGACATCATCGACGCGGTGGAGGCCCGGACCTCCGGGCTCGCCGACCGGCTGCAGGCATCGGTCTGGGAGCTCCGGCTCGACGGGGTGACCCTGGATGAGGCCGAGCGCGCCGTGGCGGCCTTCCTCGCCGAGGAGACCGTCGAGGTCGAGCGCCGCACGAAAAACGGGTTGCGGACCTTCGACGCGCGCGCCGCAGTCGCACGCCTCGAGGCATCCGCGGCACCGGCTGATAGGCCGCAGGTCGGCGCCTGTGCGATACTGCGGCTGGTTGTTCGGCATGCGACACCTGCCGTACGACCCGACGACGTCCTGTCCGGTCTCCGCGCCACGGCCGACCTGGCGCCGCCGGTCCCCGCTGCGGTGACCAGGCTGGCGCAGGGGCTGCTCGATGAGGAGAGCGGCACGGTGACCGACCCGCTCGCGCCCGACCGCGAGGCAGTCATGGCCGCCCCACCCACGGCCGCCGGGCTGACCGCGACGGCGCCGGGAGGTTCCGCGTAGGTCGTCCGTCGGCAGGGCGCGCGAGCCGCGCACCCTGCAGGCGGAGGGCTGGGGGCTCGTCGAAGCGCCGCCGATGCACCGGGAGCCACCCGGGTCCGGCAGACGCACCGAGAAAGCAGACTTTCGCCGGTGTCGGGCCCTCCGGCCCCGGCGAGCGAGACGACAGCTCCCGTGTGGCGCCCGCGCCCCGGACGGCGGCACCACGCTCATCACGTGGGCCGCTGCCGGAGTCAGGCGCGGCGCCCGGGAGCGTGACGGGAGAACCGCCCGCATGCTCGAGCCAATGGAGCCCACGGAGGCGGCGCGCAACAGCGCCGCCGGGGACAGCTCAGACAACAACAGCCCCAGTGACAACCTGCCGCCGCGGCGCCGCCGCGCGGCATCCCGGCCGGCGGGTCCGCCGGTCGCGGCGAGCACCGACGCCACGGCGTCGGCCATACCGTCCGGAGCACCGGAGGCCGCGGCCGCCGGGACCCCGGATCCGGACGAGGCCGTGACCGTCCTCCCCGCCACCCCGGAGAACGCTTCCGAGGAGGAGATCGAGGAGGCCGCCGAGGCCCCGGCCCCGGAGCCGCAGCCGGTCCGCACCCGCCGCCGCGCGACGCGCAAGGCGACGGCTCCGGCCGGTGCGCCGCCCGCCGCCGAGCCGGTCGAGATCATCGCCGAGAGCCCGGCCGCCGCGGCCGCCACCGACCAGGACGTTCCCGCCGAGGCCCCGGCCCCGGTGGCGGAGCCGGTCCGCACCCGCCGCCGCGCCACCCGTAAGGCGACGGCTCCGGCCGGTGCGCCGGCCGTGGCCGACGCCGCTCCGAGCGCCGGTGCGGAGGAGTCCGCTCCGGCCGCCGTGACCGCGCCCGTCGCGGAGCCCGCCGCCGAATCCGCCGGGGAGACCCCGGCCGAGGACGCGCCGCGCACCCGTACCCGCCGCCGGGCGACCCGCAAGGTGTCCGCCCCGACCGCCGAGGCCGAAGCCGCCGTCGGCAGCGGTGACCGCGCCGAGGAGCCGGCCGCGTCCGGTGCCCCCGAGGCAGCCGCGCCGTCCGGTGAGTCCGCCGACGAGGCGCCCCGGGGACGTGGCCGCCGTCGTTCGGCCCGCAAGTCCGACGCACCTGCCGAGGCACCCGCCGAGGCGCCGTCGACCGAGGCGCCCGCGCCGGAGGCCGAGCCGGTCACCGTCGCCGACGCGATCGACGCCCCGCAGCGGCGCACCCGGCGCCGGGCCACCCGCGCCGCGGACGCCCCGGCCGCCCCGCCGCAGGCCGACGCCGCGCAGGCGGACGACAAGCCGGACACGGCAGCGAAGGCCGACAAGCCGGAGAAGACCGAGAAGGCCGAGAAGCGCGCGAAGAGCGGCAAGGCCGCGAAGGCGGAGAAGGTCGCCAAGGCGGAGAAGGCCGCGCAGGCCGGGACCGACGAGGCCGTGGCCGCCGAGGAGCAGCAGGACGCCGCGCCGCGGGGCCGCCGCCGTGCGGTGCGCCCGCCGACCGCCGTCTTCCAGGCGCCGGTGTTCACCGAGCCGATGTTCCAGACCCCGGAGAGCGCCGCCGCGGCCGCCGCCGCCGAGCGGGAGCGCGCCGAGGAGCCCGAGGAGCAGCCGGCCGCCGGTTCGCGCCGCCGCCGTCGTCGCGCCGCTGTCGCCGAGGCGGCACCGGCCGAGGCCCCGGAGCAGGAGACCACCGACACCGCCACGGACACCGCCGCCGAGGCCGAGCCCGAGGCCGAGGACCGGGGCGACAGCGAGGACGAGTCGGGCGACCGCCCGGCCCGCCGCCGCCGTCGCGGTGGCCGTCGTCGCCGTCGCGGGGAGACCGCGGAGGGCGCCGAGGAGTCCGGCGAGTCCGCCGAGGAGTCGGACGAGGCCGAGGACCGCGCCGAGGAGTCCGAGCAGGCCGACCGGGACGAGGACGAGTCCGGTGCCGGTGGCGGCTCCAGCAGCAGCCGTCGTCGCCGTCGCCGCCGCCGGCGCAGCGGGGACGCCGACGGAGGAGGCGGTGGCGAGAGCGCCGCGGACGACCCGGAGCGCACGGTCGTCAAGATCCGTGAGCCGCGGGCCAAGCCCGAGCCCTCCGACGAGGTGCAGTCCATCAAGGGCTCGACCCGTCTGGAGGCCAAGAAGCAGCGCCGCCGCGAAGGCCGCGAGCAGGGCCGCCGCCGGGTGCCGATCATCACCGAGGCCGAGTTCCTGGCGCGCCGGGAGGCCGTCGAGCGGGTCATGGTCGTGCGCCAGCAGGGCGACCGCACCCAGATCGGTGTGCTGGAGGACAACGTCCTCGTCGAGCACTTCGTCAACAAGGAGCAGGCCACCAGCTACGTCGGCAACGTCTACCTGGGCAAGGTCCAGAACGTGCTGCCGTCGATGGAGGCCGCCTTCGTCGACATCGGCAAGGGCCGCAACGCCGTCCTGTACGCCGGCGAGGTCAACTTCGAGGCGCTGGGCATGTCCAACGGCCCGCGCCGGATCGAGACCGCGCTGAAGTCCGGCCAGTCCGTCCTCGTGCAGGTCACCAAGGACCCGATCGGTCACAAGGGCGCCCGGCTCACCAGCCAGGTCTCCCTGCCCGGCCGGTACCTGGTCTACGTGCCCGAGGGCTCGATGACCGGCATCAGCCGCAAGCTCCCCGACACCGAGCGCGCACGGCTGAAGCAGATCCTCAAGAAGATCGTCCCCGAGGACGCGGGCGTCATCGTCCGGACCGCCGCGGAGGGCGCCAGCGAGGAGGAGCTGCGCCGCGACGTCGAGCGGCTCCAGGCGCAGTGGGAAGAGATCAAGAAGAAGGCGAAGAGCGCCAACGCTCCGGCCCTTCTCTACGGTGAGCCGGACATGACCGTCCGGGTCGTCCGCGACATCTTCAACGAGGACTTCTCCAAGGTCATCGTCAGCGGCGACAGCGCCTGGGAGACCATCCACGGCTACGTCTCGCACGTCGCGCCGGACCTCAGCGACCGGCTGCAGAAGTGGACCTCCGAGGTCGACGTCTTCGCCACCTACCGGATCGACGAGCAGCTGATGAAGGCGCTCGACCGCAAGGTCTGGCTGCCGAGCGGCGGCTCGCTGGTGATCGACCGGACCGAAGCCATGATCGTGGTCGACGTCAACACCGGGAAGTTCACCGGTCAGGGCGGCAACCTCGAGGAGACGGTCACCAGGAACAACCTGGAGGCGGCCGAGGAGATCGTGCGCCAGCTCCGGCTGCGCGACCTCGGCGGCATCATCGTGATCGACTTCATCGACATGGTGCTGGAGTCCAACCGGGACCTGGTGCTCCGCCGCCTGCTGGAGTGCCTGGGCCGGGACCGGACGAAGCACCAGGTCGCCGAGGTCACCTCGCTCGGCCTGGTGCAGATGACCCGCAAGCGGGTGGGCCAGGGCCTGCTGGAGTCCTTCTCCGAGACCTGTGTCCACTGCAACGGGCGCGGCGTCATCGTCCACGTCGAGCAGCCGACGGCCGCCGGCGGCGGTGGCGGCGGCAAGCGCAAGAAGAAGGGCAAGGGCGGCGGTCAGCAGCCCGAGGCGGTCGCCGAGCACGTGCACGAGCCGGCCGTCGCGGAGGAGCCGCAGGCCGTGGAGAGCGCGACCGAGGTCGCCGCGGAGGTCGCGGAGCCCCGGAAGCTGCCGGAGCCGGCGTTCGCGGCGGACGAGGAGCTGTTCAGCAGCGTCGCCGAGGCCGAGGCCTCGGCGGGCCGGGGCCGGACCCGCCGCCGGGCGACCCGCAAGGTGTCCGCTCCCGCGGGCCCGCCGAAGGCCGCCGAGGAGGCCGTGGTCGTCGCCCAGGCGAAGCCCGCGGAGGCCGAGCCGCTGCCGGAGGCGGCACCCGCCGTGACCGAGGCCCCGGCTGCCGCCGAGGCCCCGGAGCCGGCCGCTCCGGCCCGTACCCGCCGTCGGGCGACCCGTAAGGCGACGGCTCCGGCCGGTTCGCCGAAGGCCGCCGACGACGCCGGTGTCGTGGTCGTCCCGGCCGGCACGGCGGAGCAGACCGCCGAGTCCGCCCCGGCACAGGCTCCGCGCTCCGCGGAGTCCGCCGAGGTGGCCGTCCCGGCCGCGGCGGACGGGGACGCGACGGCTCCGGCCGCCGACGCCCCGGCCGATGAGGCCGAGGCGCCCGCTCCGGCGAAGAAGCGGACGGCCAAGAAGGCCGCGGCGAAGAAGACGGCGGCGAAGAAGACCACCGCCAAGAAGACCGCGGCCAAGAAGACGACGACGGCCAAGAAGTCCACGGCCAAGAAGACGACGAAGAAGGCGGCGGCCGAGCAGACCGCGGCGTCCGCCCCGGCCGACGAGGCCTAGTCACGGCGTCCGGTGGTCCCGCAGCCGCGGGACCACCGGAGTCTCCCCGCGGCTGCGGGGACTCGGTTTGACCCCCTGGTCGGGGTTCCGTAACCTTGACCGTCGGCGTCTCTGTGCGCCAACCCCTGAGCAACTCCCTCCCGGTCCGCCGGGAGAGGCCGCTCGTCCTTCCGGATATCGCGGGCCCCTGGTCCGTGGGAGCGGCTGGCATCAAGGGTCCCGATTCGAGCGAGAGAGTGAGATCCGCGTGTACGCAATCGTGCGCAGCGGTGGTCGCCAGCACAAGGTGGCTGTCGGCGACATCGTTGAGGTTGACAAGATTTCCACGAGCAACGTGGGCGACACGGTCGAGCTCTCGACCCTGCTCGTTGTCGACGGTGACACCGTGACCAGCGACCCGTGGGTGCTGGCCGGCATCAAGGTCCAGGCCGAGATCGTGGACCACCACAAGGGTGCGAAGATCGACATCCTTCGGTACAAGAACAAGACCGGCTACCGTCGGCGTCAGGGCCACCGCCAGCAGTACACGGCGCTGAAGATCACCGGCATCCCCACGGCTGCGAAGTAAGGGACTGAGGAGAGATGGCACACAAGAAGGGCGCATCGTCCACTCGGAACGGTCGCGATTCCAATGCTCAGCGGCTCGGCGTGAAGCGCTTCGGCGGTCAGGTCGTCAACGCCGGTGAGATCCTGGTCCGCCAGCGCGGCACCCACTTCCACCCGGGCTCCGGCGTCGGCCGTGGTGGCGACGACACGCTGTTCGCCCTCGCCGCCGGTGCGGTCGAGTTCGGCACCAGCCGTGGTCGCAAGGTCGTGAACATCGTCCCGGTCGGCTGATCATCTCAGCCTGTCGCTGACCTCGTTCAGCGCACGCCGCCGGAGCCCCGGGGGATTCCCCCGGCGGGCCCGACGGCACCCGGTACGACACAGCACCTTTCCGAGGGCGGACCGCCCTTCCCCGCCGTTCCGCGCGGGGAAGAGGGTCCGCCCTCGGTCTGTTGCAGCAGAAGAAGCATGTCCGTCAGTACAGCAGGAGGCATCCGTATGACCACCTTCGTGGACCGCGTCGAGCTGCATGTCGCCGCGGGTAACGGAGGCCACGGCTGCGCCTCCGTGCACCGCGAGAAGTTCAAGCCGCTCGGCGGCCCGGACGGCGGCAACGGCGGCCGGGGCGGCGATGTGATCCTGGTCGTCGACCAGTCGGTCACCACGCTCCTCGACTACCACCACTCCCCGCACCGCAAGGCCACCAACGGCAAGCCCGGCGAGGGCGGCAACCGCTCCGGCAAGGACGGCAGTGACCTGGTCCTGCCGGTCCCGGACGGCACCGTCGTCCTCGACAGCCAGGGCAACGTCCTCGCCGACCTGGTCGGCCAGGGCACCACGTACGTCGCCGCCCAGGGCGGCCGCGGCGGGCTCGGCAACGCCGCGCTCGCCTCCGCCCGCCGCAAGGCCCCCGGTTTCGCGCTGCTGGGCGAGCCCGGCCACACCGGGGACGTGGTCCTGGAGCTCAAGACCGTCGCGGACGTCGCGCTGGTCGGCTACCCGAGCGCCGGCAAGTCCTCGCTGATCTCGGTGCTCTCGGCCGCCAAGCCGAAGATCGCCGACTACCCGTTCACCACCCTGGTGCCCAACCTCGGTGTGGTGACGGCCGGTTCGACCGTCTACACCATCGCCGACGTCCCCGGGCTGATCCCCGGCGCCAGCCAGGGCAAGGGCCTGGGGCTCGAGTTCCTGCGGCACGTCGAGCGCTGCACGGTGCTGGTGCACGTCCTGGACTGCGCCACCCTGGAGTCGCAGCGCGACCCGGCCTCGGACCTCGATGTGATCGAGGCGGAGCTGGCGCAGTACGGCGGCCTGGACGACCGGCCGCGGCTGGTCGTCCTCAACAAGGTCGACATCCCCGACGGCCAGGACCTCGCCGACATGATCCGCCCGGATCTGGAGGAGCGCGGCTACCAGGTCTTCGAGGTGTCCGCGGTCTCCCGCACCGGCCTCAAGGAGCTGTCCTTCGCGCTCGCCGGCATCGTCGCCGAGGCGCGGGCCGCCAAGCCGAAGGAGGAGGCGACCCGGATCGTCATCCGCCCCAAGGCCGTGGACGACGCGGGCTTCACGGTGACGGCCGAGGGCGAGGCGTTCTTCCGCGTGCGCGGCGAGAAGCCCGAACGCTGGGTGCACCAGACCGACTTCAACAACGACGAGGCCGTGGGCTACCTCGCCGACCGGCTCAACCGGCTCGGCGTCGAGGAGGAGCTCCTCAAGGCCGGCGCCCGGGCGGGCGACGGCGTCGCCATCGGCTCCGAGGACAACGCGGTCGTCTTCGACTGGGAGCCGACGCTGGCCGCCGGCGCCGAGATGCTCGGCCGGCGCGGTGAGGACCACCGCTTCGAGGCCCCGCGCCCGGCCGCCCAGCGCCGCCGGGACAAGGACGCCGAACGGGACGACGCGCAACAGGAGTTCGACGACTTCAAGCCGTTCTGACGCCCTTCTTCCCGCGATCACTGCGGCTCCCCGGAGACCGGTCCCTACGATCTCCGGAGAGCCGCAGTGTCGCGACGGAGGGGAACGGTGGGGCCCGTGTACGTGGTCGATGTCCCGATCGGTGAGGGCGCCGGGGACGGCGAGGACCCCGAGGTGATCAGGGTGGAGGTCCGCGAACTCGACGAAGGACTCGTCCGGGTGGGCAGGTCCGGCCGTCAGACGGCGGCGCGCGCCACCCGGTCGTTCGACGACATGCTCAGCACCGTGCGCCCGGTCGCGATGAACTTTGTGAACACCTTCCGCGGGGCGGTGGACGCCCCCGACGAGATCACGGTGCAGTTCGGGATCTCCCTGTCCGCGGAGGCCGATGTGGTGATCGCCAGCACAGCCACCGCGGCCAACTTCTCCGTCTCCCTGACCTGGAATCGCTCTCCCCCCGAGGGCCCCCGGCCGGAATAATCGCGCTGAGGACCGACTCACGGGGGAGGTGGGCGCGGTGGGGCTCGGAGCCGGCCCGGAGGCGCTCGAAACGGCCGTCCTCAGGATCAGGGACCCCGCCGGCCGGCCCGTGGGCGTCGGCTTCCTCATCACCACGGAACTCGCCGTCACCTGCGCCCATGTGGTCGCCACCGCTCTGGGACTGCGCGACGGCGAGGAACCGCCCGCCGACGCCGTGACGGAGCTGGACCTGCCCCTGACCGGGCCCCCGGGGAACGGCACGACGGTGACCGCCACCGTCGAGCACTGGCTGCCGGAGGAACCGTCCGGCGGAGGCGACCTCGCCGTCCTGCGCCTGAGCGCCCCGCTGCCCGGCGCCCGGCCGGTACGGATGGTGGAGGCCGGAGACGTCTGGCAGCACCCCATGCGTGCCTTCGGTTTCCCCGACGGGCGGGACCACGGTGTGTGGCACGCCGGCCGGCTGCGTGCCCGGCAGGCGGCGGGCTGGCTCCAGACGGAGCCGGCCGAACCCGGCGGATACCCCATCTCCCGCGGCTTCAGCGGCAGTCCGGTCTGGGACGACGAGCTGTCCGCGGTGGTCGGCATGGTCGCGCTCGCCGAGACGAAGGGCCCGCGCGCCGGGTATCTGATCTCCACCCAGGGCCTGGTGAGCGCCCTTCCCTCGCTGCGGGACTTCGTGCTGCCGGAGTCACCGTTCCGGGGCCTGTCGGCCTTCCGGGAGTCCGATGCCGACGTGTTCCACGGCAGGGCGGCCGAGAGCGCCGCGCTCGCCGCGCTGGTCCGTGAGAAACCCCTGGTCACCCTCGTCGGGCCGTCCGGCTGTGGCAAGTCCTCGCTGGCCCTCGCCGGGGTGGTGCCCGCACTCCGCAGCGCCGGGTGGGCCGTGTGTGTGCTGCGCCCGACCCGCAGTCACCGGCTGCTGTCCGAGCTGGCCGCCGAGTTCACGGCGCTGCTGCGGCCGGAGCTGGCGGGTGCACAGCGGCTGCGGGAGGTCCGCGAGCTGGGGGACGAGCTCGCCGGCCACGGGCTCGCCGGAGCCGTGGCCGACGTTCTGCGGCACACCGGGGCCCAGCGGCTGCTCCTGGTCGTCGACCAGGCGGAGGAACTGATGGCCGAGGAGGAGGGGGACGACGGGGCCTCCGTCCTCTTCGACCAGGGGGCCTCCGTGCTGTTCGCGGAGGACCCGCCCGAGGAACTGCGGCTGTTGCTCACCCTGCGCGCCGACTTCCTGGACGCCGCGCTGGACCACCCCGTCCTCGGGCCCGCCGTGAGCCAGGAGGTCCACGCGCTCTGCGCGATGTCCCCGCGGCAGCTGCGGGAAGTCGTCACGTCCCCGCTCGACGGCATCCCGGCCCTCGCCTATGCCCCCGGCCTCGTCGACCGGATTCTCGCCGACGCCGGGGACGCCCCCGGCACCCTTCCGCTGCTCGGATTCGCGCTGGCCGGGCTCTGGGAGCAACCGTCGGGCGGACTGCTCACGCACCAGGCGTACGACGAGCTGGGCGGGGTCAGCGGCGCGCTCGCCAATCAGGCGGAGGAGGCCTGGCAGGAGTGCGTGGCCGCGTCCGAGGAGGAGGCGATGCGGCGGCTGTTCACCCAGCTCGTACGCGTCCCGACGGCCTCCGCCGGCGCGGTCACCCGCCGTGAGGTCACCCGCGGTGAGCTCGGCGCCGCCGAGTGGCGGATCGCGCGGCGGCTGGCGGCCGGGCGGCTGCTCGTCCTCGGCCGCGGCACCGAGGGGCAGGAGACCGCCGAGCCCGCGCACGAGGCGCTGATCAACGGATGGCCCCGGCTGGCCCGATGGGTCGAAGCGGACCGGGAATTCCTGGCCTGGCGGGAGAACCTGCGGCTGGATCTGGACCGCTGGGAGGCGTCCGGCCGGGACCCCGAACTGCTGCCCGGCACCAAGGCCCTGGCTGTGGCGGACACGTGGTCGGAGAAGCGTGGCGGGGACCTCACAGCGGCGGAGCGCGGATTCCTGGAGCAGGGCCGCGAGCGCCTGCGGAACCAGGGCCGCCGGAAGCACTTCGTCAGGACCCTGGTGGCCGTGGTGCTGGTGGTCGCGACGCTGCTGGGGTCGCTCTTCCTCTACCAGCGGCAGGTCAGCGCCGAGAAGGCGGCACAGTCGCAGTCCCGTTCGCTGGCCGGGATCTCCGCGGACTCGGTGGACCAGGACCCCGGGATGTCGATCCTGCTGGCGATGTCCGCCTACCGCACGGCGCCCACCCGCGAGGCGCGGAACGAGCTGCTGAGACGCTACGGCGAATACCGGAGCGCACACACCGTGCTCTCCGGGACCATGGGCAAGGTGCAGGCGGTCACGGCGAGTCCCGACGGCCGGGCGACCCTCGTGGTCTCGGAACTCGGCCGGGTGACGCTCTTCCTGCGCGAGTCCGACGGGCGGATACGGCGGGTCCGGCTGCCCGCCCGGAGGAGCGCGGTCGAGCCGGTGATGTCCCGCGACGCCGGGCGCGTCGGCTATCTGGCGAACGACGGCTCGCTGGTCTGGCACGAGGTGCGGACGGGGGAGCACGGTACGGTCGGTCCGGCGCACGTGCTGCCCAAGGGCCCCATCCCCAACCGTTCGGTCCTCCTCGACGAACGCGAGCGCCTGGCCTCGATGTCCGACGACGGACGCTTCGTGGCGTCGGCCTCCCGCGGGCGCATCGTGTGGTGGGACCTCGCGAAGGGCTCCCTCGGCGGACGCATTCCCCCGGCCAAGGGGGAGACCTTCGTCGATGTGTGGTTCGGCCCGGACGACGACACCCTCGTGGCCCGCGCGCGGATCGAGGACGATGACGAGCTGTACAACCACAACCGGCTGGTGACCGTGGACCGGCGCTCGGGCCGGTCCGAGGAACTGGCGGCCCGCGCGGCGGACACGTCGGTCTCGGCGGACGGAAGCACCGTGGCCTACTGCCGGGTGATGAAGGGCTTCAACGCGGAGATCAGGACCGTGCGGACCGCCGACCGGAAGCAGCTCGGCCGGACCACCGCCGGGAGCACCTGCGGGAACGTCGCCCTGGACCGTACGGGCCGCCGTGTCGTCCACGACTCCACCCAGGGGCTGAAACTCGTGGACATGCGGCGCGGAACCGTCCTCTCCGAGACCCAGGCGCCCCCCTGGTGGGCGAACGGCGACGGACGCATCGTCGAGCGCTCCGGCGCCCTGCTGATCGTCGGACGGCAGGACGCCGCGGCCTACTACGCCCAACTCGCCAGAAGCGGGCGGGTCCCGGTGGACATGGCCACACTGACCGGGAACGGCCGGAAGCTGATCGAGATCGTGCGGAACGGCACGCGGATCGTGCTGCGCTCGGCGACCGGGTCCGGCCGGGTGATCACCGAGCGGGCCCGCCCCGCGGGCGCCCACGTCCCCCGCACCGACGAGCGCCTCACCATCGGCCGGGACGGTGCGCTGGTGGCCGACCGGGTGGGGGAGCGCAAGATCGTCCTGCGCGACACCTCGTCCCTGAAGGTGGTGTCCACGATCAGCCCGGCGAAGCCCCCGGCCGCCGCCCTGGGGCGGGTCGCGGATGTGCGCCACTTCTTCGACATGTCGGGGAAGGGGTTCGTCACCGTGTCGGGGACCCGGCTGGAGGGCTGGGACGCCAGGACGGGGAGGAAGACATCCGACGTCGATCTCCTCGATATGGGGCTGGTGCACCGCAGGGACCGGGACGTGGAGGGGAACTGGGACTTCACGGTCACGCGCGATGCCCGGCCGGGCCGGGTCTTCGTCGTGCGGCCGGAGGATCCGCGGATCCATGTCGTCGACCTGCGGACCGGCCGGGAGGCCAAGGGGGAACGCATCACCGTGGGCAAGGGCGCGCTGGGCGCCTTCACGGACCCGGGCGGCCGGTACCTGGCGCTGCTGCGACGCGGCTCGGTCCCCGAGATGTGGTCGCTGGAGTCGCGGCAGAGGGTGCTCGGCCCCTTGCCCGCCGTCGGAGAGGACGGCGGCGGCGGCTTCGCCGTGGGGTTCCTGGAGAAGAGCGACCGGTTCCTGGTGGCCGACGGGGGCAAGGTGCGGATCTACCGGGCCGGCAGCCGCGCCTACGTGGAGTCGTTCGACTTCTCGGACAACACCTTCGACTTCCTGGATTTCTCCGAGGACGGGAAGACCCTCCTGCTGGACGCCACCGTCGACCGGGTGGTCCGGCTGGATCCCGCGGTGTGGCGCAGCGAGCTCTGCCGAGTCCTCGGGCAGCGGGAGCTCTCCGCCGAGGAACGGGCGAGCGTACCCGCCCCGGTGCCGGACGGGCGCGATTGCCAGGGCTGACCCCAGGTCGGGACTGACCGCCCGTCAGGGGTGCGCCTCGGCCGATGAGGTGGGCACCGCGGCCGATGAGGTGGGCGCCGCGGCGGAACGGCCGGGCGGCACCGGCACCGGCCCCGGCGGAACGATCGTGCGCAGGAATCACCGGAGACACGGAAGGAGCCCCGGGACGGTGTCCCGGGGCTCCTTCCGCGTACGGCGGACGTCAGGCGTTGACCGCGTCGTCCGTGCTGCCGTTGGGCTCCAGCTCCTGCTCCTCCTCGGACATCGCCGCCTCGGCCTCCGAGACGTCCTCGCGCTGCGCGGGGATCTCGGACGCCAGACGGGCGGCCATCCGGGCCCGGCGCTCGTCCGCCTTGGCGGCCAGCGTCAGCGCGGCGCCGTTGAAGCGGACCAGCGACGGCGGGTCGGACGGGCCGAGCAGGTGCTCCTTGAGCTCCGCCCGCGCCGCGGCCAGGGTGTCCTTCTCCGGGTTGCGCACGGCCTCCAGCAGGGCGGGGACGCCGGTCGCCTCGGGGTCGAGGATGGCCGCGGCCCGCACGGTCGGGAAGCCGGCCCGGAAGTCGTCCTCCGTCAAGCCGCTGGTGTTGGCGACGGCGTACGGCTTCTCGCTGGTCAGGTAGTCCGAGACGACGCTCGACACATCACTGATGAGCAGGTCCGCCTGGTTGAAGCAGCTGTAGATCGCCGGGCGGGGGCCGGTGACGATCTGGTGCTCCCACTCCGGGAAGGACGCCCAGTACGCGGCCTCCCAGGCGGCGGTCGCCGCGGAGACGGCGGCGGCCCGGCCGGTGTCCGGCGAGCCCTGGAGCATCATGCGCTCCGCCTCGTCGGCGCTGGTCCCGAACTTGGTGCTGGTGAGCGCGTTCAGCTCGGCGGTGGCCCGCTCCAGCGCCGCAGCGGCCTCCGGGCCCGGCCGGTCGCCGCCGCGCCGGGCGTTCGCCTCGGCGATCATCGTCTTGATGCGGTCGTTGGCACGGCCCGCGCGCGGGTCGACCGAGCCGGTCATCGGGTGCGGCTTGTAGAGCAGCCGCACCTTCGGGTCGGCCAGCAGCTCACGAACGATGTTCTCGCCGGCCAGGATCACCGAGGTGTTGCCCGGGTCGTTGGTCCAGCCCTCCCAGGTGGGGGCGTAGAGCACGGTGGTGTACGGGCTCGTCGGGCCGCCCGCGTACGGCCGGATCGGCGCCAGCTGCGGCCGGCCCACCTCGACGACGTCCTTGTCCTCGACGCCGATGTCCGCGAGCTGGTAGCGCTCCCGCGCGGCCGGACCGGCCACCCACACCTCGTCGTAGGCCTTGGCGTACGGGTTGCAGCTGGAGAGCTTGTCGCTCTCGCCGTGGTTGATGAACGCGTGCTTGATCGACGGGATCCGCAGCACCTGCGAGGTCTTGCCGGAGTTCGCCGGGTGCAGCAGCACCTGCAGCGTGGAGTGCTCCAGCGCCATCAGCTGCGCCACCTTGGGGATGCACACGATCGGCACGTCCGTGGCGTCGATCTTCTGCACCATGAAGCGCTCGCGGAGCACGATGAGCGGCTTGCCGTCCAGCGCGGCCAGCGTCGAGAGCCACATGTTGGCCTGGTACGCCGAGGTGGTGCCGCCGGAGAAGTACATGCCGACCGTCGGCTGGTACTCGGCCAGCCAGGCGTTCAGCCACTCCAGAACCTGTCGGTCGTTCGCGGCGCGCTTGCCGGGCAGCAGCCAGGTCCCCAGGTAGACGGTGCCGCCCAGGGAGAGGGCGAGGGCGATGCCCAGGCCGATGCCGCCCCAGGTCGCGTCGCGGGTGATCGCGGTCACCAGCAGACCGGCGGTGGCCGGGACGGAGAAGTTCAGCAGCCGGTGGCCCGGGCGCCGGGACAGGATCCGCGGCGGGGCGGCCGTCAGGCCGAGCGACGAGGTGTCGATGTTCCGCGTCACGATGGGCACCGTGCGGCGCCGCCGCACCAGGACCGCGACGGCCTGGCAGGCGAAGTGCAGCCCGTAGAAGAGGAGCAGCGCGATGGTGAGCGGCGACTGCTCGTGCAGCGGGTTGATGCCCTCGATGCGCAGCAGACCCACCAGGATCAGCATGTCGCGCAGCAACTGCCGGATGGTGACATCGAACCGGATCTTGCCCAGCAGCGAGAGCAGACCGGGCTGCTTGCGCTGCAGATAGAGGTCGAGTGCGAGGCCTGCCGCGGATGCGGCGGCGAAGGTCGGCACGTTGGGCAGCAGCGCACCGGCGAGTTGGGCCGCGAAGGCCACGAACATCGCCGACAGTGCAGTGAGCTGCACGACGCGTCGGGGGGCGAGTCCGGCAGAGGGCACGGGCAGGGCTCCTGGCGAGGGAAGCGGTCGGACGGAAGCAGTGGGCGGGCCGTGGGGGCGGTCCCGCCGGGGGAGCCGGTGCCGCAGCATGGCGGCAGCAGCTCAGGTCGACCACTGACCGTATGATGCGCGCTGCCTCGATGACAATCTGCCGTGACCGCTATCACCGCGAATGGGCTCAAAGCCGGTGAACCAAGTGGCGCAGTGTGTCGTCCGCCACCCCGGCGGTCACCCGCGGCCCGCTCGGACCCGGCGTCGGGCGCCCACCGCTCGGAACGGCCGGGCACCGGCCCGCCCGGCTGACGTAGATTGCCAGCGGAAACGTCGGTCGATCAGGGGGACAGGGGAACACAGTGTCACGGGCAGCAGGGTCAGCAGCGGTGCGGGACGAGATCGCGAAGGCCCGCAGGGTCGTGGTCAAGGTGGGCTCCTCCTCCCTGACCACCGCGGCGGGCGGCCTCGACGCGGACCGGGTCGACGCGCTCGTGGACGTGCTGGCCAAGGCGCGCAGCGGCGGCGAGAAGGAGATCGTGCTGGTCTCCTCCGGCGCCATCGCGGCCGGGCTCGCCCCGCTGGGCCTGCGGCGCCGCCCCCGTGACCTGGCCCGGCAGCAGGCGGCCGCCAGCGTCGGCCAGGGGCTGCTGGTGGCCCGCTACACCGCCTCCTTCGCCCGCTACGGCGTCCGCGTCGGCCAGGTGCTGCTCACCACCGACGACACCAGCCGCCGCGCCCACTACCGCAACGCCTACCGGACGCTGGACCAGCTCCTGGCGATGGGCGCGCTGCCGGTGGTCAACGAGAACGACACGGTCGCCACCGACGAGATCCGCTTCGGCGACAACGACCGGCTCGCGGCCCTCGTCGCCCATCTGGTCCGCGCCGATCTGCTGGTCCTCCTCTCGGACGTGGACGGCCTCTACGACGGCGACCCCAGCGCGCCCGGCACCTCCCGGATCGGCGAGGTCACCGGGCCCGCGGACATCGAGGGCGTCTCGATCGGCAGCGCGGGCAAGGCCGGGGTCGGCACCGGCGGCATGGTCACCAAGGTCGAGGCGGCCCGGATCGCCGCCGCCGCGGGCATCCCGGTGGTCCTCACCTCGGCCTCGGAAGCCGCCGACGCCGTCGCCGGACGGCCCACCGGCACGTACTTCCACCGGACCGGGCGCCGCTCCGCCGACCGGCTGCTGTGGCTGGCCCACGCCTCGACCCCGCGGGGCGCGCTCACCCTGGACGAGGGCGCGGTACGGGCCGTGGTCGAGGGCAACGCCTCGCTGCTGCCCGCCGGAATCGCCGCTGTCGAGGGCGAGTTCAGCGCGGGTGACCCGGTCGAGCTGCGGGACGCCGGGGGGCGGGCGGTCGCCCGCGGCCTGGTCAGCTTCGACGCCAAGGAGATCCCCCGGCTGCTGGGCCGCTCCACCCGGGATCTCGCCCGTGAGCTCGGCCCGGCGTACGAGCGGGAGGTCGTGCACCGGGACGACCTCGTGGTGCTCGGCCACTGACCGGACACGGTCTGTCGCCCCGTGTCGCGGATACGCCGAAAGTCCAGCCTTTCCACGGAGACCTTCCGGAAAACCGCCCCCAGCCGCCCCGCGGACTGGTCAACTTTGGTGTCGGGGGCGCCGTCGGTGCCCGGGGACGACAGCGCGCACGGCTCCACCCGCGCGCGTGGGGGCACCCTCCGGCCCGTCGGGGCCGTGAGGAGGAGCGAGATACGCACGTCAGGAGGGAACCGGTGAGACGAGGGCGCCCAGGGGCGCTGCCCCGGGACGGGGGCACGGTCCGAGCCGCGGCCGGGAGCGCCGGCACCCCCACCCGCCGGACCGCGGGGGAGGAGCGGACGCTGACCAGCGTCGACACCGGGCAGCGGCCGGCCGGGCCGGGATCCGCGGCCGGCACCGAGACGGGGCGGACGCCGGAGTGCGAGGGGCGTGACGCGTCCCGGCTGTGGCACGTCACGCTCAGCGTCTCGGGCGCCGAGGCGCCGCTGAGCGATGTCCGGCGGGCACTGGAGAAGCTCGCCCACGACCATCCGTTCCTGCTGACCAGCCGCTACGCCAACGACCACGCCGAGATCCGGTACTGGGAGGAGGCGCGGGACCTCCACGACGCGGCGGCCGTGGCGCTCCGCCTCTGGGGCGAGCACCGGTCGACGGCCAAGCTGCCCCCGTGGGAGATCGTCGGCCTGGAGGTCATCGACCGCGACACCTACCACCAGCGGGTGGCCGAGGGGTACGGTCCGCCGCCGGCCGCCCCGGTCGGGGTGCACCCGTTCTGACCCGCCGGCCCGCTCCGGGCGCAGCCGCTCGCCCGGACCCACCGGCCTCGGCCGTGCCGAACTCCCCGGTCCGGTCCGGGGTATGGGGAGCCCGCCGCCTCCGGGCCGCCGCCCGGTGCGCGGCGGACCGCCTCCGGGCAGGAACGGACAGACTCCGTCACGAGCTGTCTCAGGTGCCGGAAACCGTGGCGGCGCCGGGCGGAACGGGCCGTACCCTGACGGCATGAGCAGCGACTTTCCCTCGCCCCTGGCCGATCCCACCCCGAAGTCCCCGGTCGTCCTCGCCGCCTACCGGGCCCGCGCCGCCGCCGCCGACCTGGCCCCGCTGCCACGCTCGGTCAAGGACGACGCGCTGCTGGCGATGGCCGACGCCCTCGAGGTGCGGACGAAGGAGATCGTCGAGGCCAACGACGAGGACGTCGAGCGGGCCCGGGCCGCCGGCACCAGCGAGGCGATCGTCGACCGGCTCACCCTGACCCCGGAGCGGGTGCGGGCCATCGCCGCCGACGTCCGCCACGTGGTGGCCCTCCCCGACCCGGTCGGTGAGGTCGTCCGCGGCTCCACCCTCCCCAACGGCATCGACCTCCGCCAGGTCCGGGTGCCGCTCGGCGTCGTCGGGATCATCTACGAGGCCCGCCCCAACGTCACCGTCGACGCCGCGGCGCTCTGCCTGAAGTCGGGCAACGCGGTCCTGCTCCGCGGCTCCTCCTCCGCGTACGCCTCGAACCAGGCCCTGGTCAGGGTGTTGCGCGACGCCGTCGGCGGCGCCGGGCTGCCCGCGGACGCCGTCCAGCTGGTCCCCGGCGAGAGCCGCGACTCGGTGCGCGAGCTGATGCGCGCCCGCGGCATGGTCGACGTGCTGATCCCGCGCGGCGGCGCCTCCCTGATCCGCACCGTCGTCGAGGAGTCCACGGTGCCGGTCATCGAGACCGGCACCGGCAACTGCCACGTCTACGTCGACGCGGAGACCGACCTCGACATGGCGGTCGACATCCTGATCAACTCCAAGGCGCAGCGGCCCAGCGTCTGCAACGCCGCGGAGACCCTCCTCGTCCACCGGGACATCGCCGCGGAGTTCCTGCCGCGGGCGCTGGACGCGCTGGCCGAGGCCGGGGTGACCGTGCACGCCGACGAGCGGGTGGTGGACCTCGCCGAGGAGGCCGGGACGAAGGCGACCGTGGTCCCGGCGACCATGGACGACTGGGAGACCGAGTACCTCTCGTACGACATCGCCGCCGCGGTCGTCGACTCGCTGGACGCGGCCGTCGCCCACATCCGGCTGTGGAGTTCGGGCCACACCGAGGCGATCGTCACCACGTCCCAGGCCGCGGCCCGCCGGTTCACCCAACTGGTGGATTCCACGACGGTCGCCGTCAACGCCTCCACCCGCTTCACCGACGGCAGCCAGTTCGGCTTCGGTGCCGAGATCGGCATCTCCACCCAGAAGCTGCACGCCAGGGGCCCGATGGGGCTGCCGGAGCTCACCTCGACCAAGTACGTGGTCACCGGCGACGGCCACACCCGCTGACCCGGAGCACCCGTCCGGGGGACGGCGGCCGCCGTCCCCCGGAGACCGGCCCGACCCGTGCCGCGCCTGGGTGGCGGGCCCCCGGGAGGCCGGTTCCGGCCGTCGCGGATTTCCGCTCCGCCCTGCCCAAACGGGCGGGCCGGCCGTACTCTGGACGGGTGCCGGACGACGTGGGGGGCAGGCCGTTCCCGGACGGCGAGGAGCCCGACAGCCACAGCCACGGAGCGGCGGACGACGCGTTCGCCTCCGTGGTCTTCGACGAGGACTTCGTCCGCTCCGCGCGGATCCACGAGCCCACGGCCGCCGAGCGCACGCTCGCCGCGGCCCAGGCCCGTGCCGAGGCCGAGGCCGCCCGCGCCCGCGCGGGCTCCGGAGGAGCCGACGAGGACTTCTACGACGACTTCGGCCCCGACGGCGACCCCGATTTCCACCGGGACGGCATCGACGGCCCGCCGCGGGACCCGGAGGACGACCTCTACGGGCCGTACGGCCGCTATGGCGGCTCGCTGCGCCCCTACCGCAGCCCGGCCCGCTGGCACCGCCCGGTGGCCTGGCTGCTGGCCGTGCTGATGGGCATGGGCATGGTCGCGCTGGCCTTCGCCGCGGTTTACCGTGGAGCTGCGGGCAGCCGGCAGGAGCCGGCCCCGCCGCCCGCCACGAGCGAGGTGGAAGGCCCCTCGGTGGGGCAGCTCCCGGAACAGCCGGGAGGGCTGCCGTCGGCCACCGCCGGCACCGCCGCGCCGACCGCCTCAGCCGTCCCGCGCGCCCACTGACGCAGCCGTGAACCCCCGTCAGAAGTTGTCGCGTACCAGCGCGTTTACCCGACCCCCTTCCGACCTACTCTGTTGGTATGGCAGGGCCTGGAGAGCCACCTGAGGGGACACCCGAGGGCGTTCCGGGAGGTGGAGAGGACGAGTACCGATCCGTCGTCTTCGACGAGTCGTTCGTCCGTGCTGCCCGGCTGGAGGAGTTCTCGGCCCGGGAGCGGCTGGACGACCACTCCCCGGCCGTACGCAGCCGCCGCGCCTGGTCCCGGGCCGGTGGGTCCCGGCAGGCGCTGATCCTGGTCGTGGTGATCGCGCTGGCCTTCGCCACGGCCATCTACATGGGGATACGCCACCCGTACCAGAGCCCCTCGGCGCGGACCGTCGAGCCGCTGCGGATCTCCGTGGTCCCGCTCGCCCCGCAGGGCGCCGTGCCGGGCGGGACACCGGCCGCGCTTCTCGGGCGCAGCCCCGCCGCGGAGTACCGCACCGGGGCCGCGGGCGTCACCATGCCCGCCGCCCGCGGGACCGAGCACTTCTCCGAGCAGCAGGTCATGGCCGCCCTGGACACGGCCAAGGAGTACATCGTCCGGTCCGCCATCGACCCCGCCGTGCTGACCGGCGGGGCGACGCGGCCGGTCCGCGTGCTGCTCGACCCCGGCCAGCTCGACCAGTTCGACCGCAGCATGGACCGTCCGGTCGACGACGGCCGGCACGCCGCCACCGGCTGGCTCGTCCGCTTCGACCCCGCCACGGCGGCGCTGGCCGACCCCGGGGTGCGGGTCCAGGGCAGCCTCACCGTCGCCGAGACCGGCCAGGACCGGCTGGAGGTCACCGGCGATCACACCTTCGTCTACGCCCTGCGGTCCGCCCGGGAGGGCAAGCAGGCCGCGGACTCCTCGCTGTTCACCGCGCGGCGCGAGGTGCGCCTCCGCTTCGACCGCGAGGACCTGCGCAGCCACCACCTGGAAGTCGTCCAGACCAGCCTCCAGGCAGGGCCCCTGACCTGCGCCGCCGACCCGGCGAACCGGCTGCGGCCGCTGCTGGCCGGGCAGAGCGCCGGGAACGACGCCCCCGCCGGCACGAACCCGTACGACGCCGGACGGCCCCATGCCTCGCTCTGCGGCGTGCTGGCGCCCGACGCCCTGCCGAAGCCGTAGCGGGCCGGAGCCGCCCTGCCGAAGCCGTGGCCACGGTGGAGCGGCACTGCCGAAGCCGTCACCGATCCGGGGCAGCCGGGCCTGCCAGGGGCGGCCGCGGAAACCCGGGGCCGCCCTGGCAGCCTCTAGGAAGCCCCCGGCTAGGAAGCCCCCGGCGTGCCCTCGGGGCCGGGCGTGCCGTCCTGCCGCCCGCCGGAGCCCCCGGTGAACGCGTCCCGCAGCTTGCCGCCCAGGTCGCCCGCACCGTCCGCGAGGTCCCGGACCAGGCCCATCAGCGGGTCCTTGCTGGTGCGCACCGAGTCGGCGTAGTGGTTCGCGTGCTCCCTGAAGGAGTCGCCGACCGAGGTGTCCCGGTCCTCGTCGCGCCGCGGGTAGTGGCCGTCCATGATCCGCTGGTGGTCGCGGCTCTCCGCCCAGCGCTTCAGCTCGGCCGCCCGCACGGTGGTGAACGGGTGGCTGCGCGGCAGCAGGTTCAGGATCTTCAGCACGGAGTCCCGCAGGTCACCGCCCGCCTCGTACTCCTCCGCCTGCTCCAGGAACGCGTCCACGTTCATCTCGTGCAGGTGGTTCCCGCCCGCGATCTTCATCAGCCCGCGCATCGACGCCTGGAGGTCCTGGCCCACCAGCAGGCCGGCCCGGTCCGCCGAGAGCTCCGACTTCCGGAACCACTCGCGCAGCGCCGCCACCAGGGCCATCACCGCGACGTTGCCCAGCGGGATCCAGGCCACCTTCACGGCGATGGTGGTGAGGAAGAGCAGGATCGTCCGGTAGACGGCGTGGCCGGACAGCGCGTGGCCCACCTCGTGGCCGATCACCGCCCGCATCTCCTCCTCGTCGAGGAGCTCGACCAGGCCGGTGCTGACCACGATGACCGGCTCGTCCAGGCCGATGCACATGGCGGTGGGCTGCGGATCCTGGGTCACGTACATCGGCGGGACCTTCTCCAGGTCCAGGATGTAGCAGGCGTCCAGCAGCATCGTGTGCAGATGCGTGAACTGCCGCTCGCCGACCCGGACCGAGTCGGACAGGAACAGCAGCCGCAGGCTGCGCTCCGGCAGCAGCCCGCTGAGCGTCTTGAAGACGGTGTCGAACCCGCTCAGCTTGCGCAGCGCCACCAGCGCCGAGCGGTCGGCGGGATGTTCGTACGCCCGGGAGGAGATCCCGGGGAAGCGCCGCCGGTGACGGCCCGGTGCGTGTTCGGTGTTCTCGGTCATCGAAGCCCCCTTGTCGGCCCTTCTGCGGCCCGTCCCCCACGGCCCAGCCTAGACGTGTCCCGGCCCTGGCCCCGCCCGCGGCGTGCGCCGCGGGCGGGGCTACGGTGGAGACATGTCGGACTTCACTGCCCAGCTCGCGGTGGCCGCGGACCAGACGGGTCCGGGAGTGCTGCTGCGCACCCTCATCGTCGTCTCCGTGGTGGGCGCGGTCCTGCTCGCCTGGTTCCTGCTGAGGGGATACGGCGGACGGGACCAGTAGGACGCGAGGAGTCGGCGTCGGGTTGCCCGCCGGGCCCGCTTACGATGTTGCCGCCAAGCGTCATGCCCGACGACAACCTGGATAGGCCTGCCGACGATGAGTCTTCCCAGCACCGCCCACGCCCTGGTCACCCTCGCCGCCGAGGGCGCCGAGCACAGCAGCGAGCACGAAAGCCTCAACCCCTACCTCACGGGTGGCGGTGCGCTGGTCGTCCTGCTGCTCCTGCTGTGGATCACCACGCGTTTCAACCGCGACCGCTGAGCCGGGGACGGCTCTGACGGCTCCCGGACCGGGACAGTAGGCTCTGCACGCATGGGAGAGCACGGAGGGCCGGTGACCGGTCCGGTGAAGCGGCGACTCGGCGTGATGGGCGGGACGTTCGACCCGATTCACCACGGTCACCTGGTCGCCGCCAGCGAGGTGGCTTCGCAGTTCCACCTCGACGAAGTGGTGTTCGTGCCGACCGGGCAGCCGTGGCAGAAGAGCCACCAGGCGGTCTCGCCCGCCGAGGACCGCTACCTGATGACGGTGATCGCCACCGCGTCCAACCCGCAGTTCTCGGTCAGCCGGATCGACATCGACCGGGCCGGCAAGACATACACCATCGACACCCTGCGCGAGCTGCACACGGAGAACGCCGACAGCGATCTCTTCTTCATCACCGGCGCCGACGCGCTCTCCCAGATCCTCACCTGGCGGGACGCGGACGAGCTGTTCTCGCTGGCGCACTTCATCGGTGTGACCCGGCCGGGCCACGTGCTCTCGGACCCGGGGCTCCCGGACGGCGGGGTCTCGCTGGTCGAGGTCCCGGCGCTCGCCATCTCGTCCACGGACTGCCGCGCGAGGGTGGCGGCCCGGCAGCCGGTCTGGTACCTGGTGCCGGACGGGGTGGTGCGGTACATCAACAAGCGCGGGCTGTACCGGGACGCCGGCTAGTCCGTCTCTGGAAGGGGCACTGGTGAACGACGCACACTCCGGGCGGAGCCACGCCGAGGGTGGGGCCGAGGACGGCCAGGACCCGTACCAGCAGCAGTACTACGACCCGTACGCGCAGCAGGCGCAGCAGCCGTACGACCCGTACGCCCAGCAGTACTACGACCCGTACGGCGCCCAGCAGCCGCAGCAGCACCAGCACCAGCAGCCGCAGTACGACGAGTACGGCCGCCCGTACTACGACCCGTACGCCCAGGCGCAGGCCGTGCAGCCGCCCCCGCAGCAGACCGACGGCCGGCAGTGGATCCCGCAGCAGCAGTCCTACGACGGCTACGCGCAGACCTACGCCCCCGCGGAGCCCGAGGCCCCGCGGCAGGAGGCCGCGGAACCGCAGGCGCCCCCGCTCCAGCCGGTGCGGTCGCAGCCGCAGGTCCCGCGACAGCCGGGGCCGCGCGACGAGGCCCAGTACGACGAGGCCCAGTACGACGAGGGCCGGCGCGACGTGACGCGGGACGGCGGCCGGCCGGGCGGCGAGGGGCCGGAGTACCGCACCGAGCAGTTCTCGTTCATCGAGGAGCCGGACGAGGAGTCCGACGACGTCATCGACTGGCTGAAGTTCGCCGAGACGCGCACCGAGCGGCGTGACGAGCGCAAGCGCAAGGGCCGCAACCGGGTGGTCATGCTCGTCGTGGTCCTCGTCCTGGCTCTCGTGGGCGGTGCCGGCTACCTCTGGTTCGCGGGCAAGGTGCCCGGCCTCTCCGCACCCGGTGGCGGCGCCGCCGCGGCGGGCGGCGGCCAGAAGCGCGACGTGATCGTCGTGCATCTGCGCGACACCAAGGGCGGGCCCGGCGCCACCGCGCTGCTGGTCGACAACGAGACCACCGGGAAGGGCACCACCGTCCTGCTGCCGAACTCCCTGGCGGTCGGCACCGAGGACGGCGGCAGCACCACCCTGGGCAAGTCCGTCGCGGACGAGGGCACCGGACCGACCCGGTCGGCCCTCGACACCCTCCTCGGCGCGCGCATCCAGGGCAGCTGGCGGCTGGACACGCCGTACCTGGAGAACCTCGTCGAATCGGTCGGCGGGATCACCGTCGACGCCGACGCGACCGTGCCCGCGCCGAAGCGGGGCGACGACCCGCTGGTCGAGCGCGGGAAGGCACGGACCCTCTCCGGCCAGGCCGCGGTCGGCTACGCCACCCACCTCGCGCCCGGCGAGCCGCAGACCCGGCAGCTGCGCCGGTTCGGCCAGGTCATGCAGGCCGTGCTGAAGAAGATGTCGAGCGACCCGGACGCCGCGACCGCGACCGTGCGCTCCCTCGCCCAGATCCCGGACCCGTCGCTGACCGAGGGCCAGCTGGGCGCCTCCCTGGCGCAGCTCGCCGAGCAGGCGAAGAACGGCGCGTACCGGACGGCGCTGCTGCCGGTGCGCCCGGACGGCACGCTCAGCGAGCAGGCCACCGACAGTGTGGTGAAGGACGTCCTGGGCGGCACGGTCAAGAACACCGACCCGAACGACGCCCCGCGGATCAGCGTCCGGAACGCCACCGGCGACCGCAAGGCCTCCTCCAGTGCCCAGGTCACCCTGGTCAACAGCGGCTACACCTTCGTCGACGGCGGTGCGGCGGGCGCGGCGCAGACCGCCTCCCGGGTCACCTACGCGGACGCCGCACAGGCCGGGAAGGCCAAGGAGGTCGCCAAGACGCTCGGCCTGCCGGCCGGGGCGGTGGCCAAGGGCCGCGGCGCGTCCAACGCGGACATCACCGTCGTTCTCGGACGGGACTACCGGGCCGGCTGACCGGTCCGGCGCACGGCCCCCGCCCGGCAATCCGGTCGGGGGCCGGGGGCGGGGCGTGAGACCCTGGAGGGGTACCCGTTCCCGATCGAAAGCTTGGCTTGTGACCGCCACGGACCGCTCCATCGAGCTGATCAACGTCGCCGCCCAGGCGGCTGCCGACAAGCTCGCGCACGACATCATCGCGTACGACGTCAGCGACGTCCTGGCGATCACCGACGCCTTCCTGCTGGCCTCGGCCCCCAGCGACCGTCAGGTCAAGGCCATCGTCGACGAGATCGAGGAGCGCCTGAACCGGCAGTTCCAGACCAAGCCGGTGCGCCGCGAGGGCGACCGGGAGGCCCGCTGGGTGCTGCTGGACTACGTGGACATCGTGGTCCACGTCCAGCACAGCGAGGAGCGGGTCTTCTACGCGCTGGAGCGGCTCTGGAAGGACTGCCCCGAGCTCGACCTGCCCGAGGACGCCGTCGCGACCCGCGGCAAGGCCGAGGAGCACGCGAAGCGCCAGGCCGCGGAGCAGGAGCTGGACGGAGAGCTGAGCTGAACGGCGCGGGGAGCGGCCGCGGCCGCAGGATCGTCCTCTGGCGGCACGGCCAGACCGCCTGGAACCTGGAGCGTCGCTTCCAGGGAACCACCGACATCGAGCTGACCGAGGAGGGGCACGCCCAGGCGCGCCGCTCCGCGCGGCTGCTGGCGGCCCTCCAGCCGGACGCGATCATCGCGTCCGACCTGCGGCGGGCCGCCGTCACGGCCGGCGAGCTGGCCTCGATCACCCAGCTCGACGTCGAGCACGACCCGGGGCTGCGCGAGACCTACGCGGGCAGCTGGCAGGGCCTCACGCACGAGGAGATCGTCGAGCGGTACGGCGAGCAGTACGCCGCCTGGAAGCGCGGCGAGCCGGTGCGGCGCGGCGGCGGTGAGCTGGAGACCGAGGTCGCCGAGCGCGCGGCGCCGGTCGTGGAGCGCGCCGTGGACAAGCTGCCCGACGGCGGCACCCTCGTCGTCGTCAGCCACGGCGGCACCATCCGCACCACCATCGGGCGCTTCCTCGGGCTGGAGCCGTACAGCTGGGAGGCGCTGGGCGGCCTCTCCAACTGCAGCTGGTCCGTGCTGGGCGAGGGAGCCCGCGGCTGGCGCCTGTTGGAGCACAACGCCGGGACGCTGCCCGAGCCGGTCCTCGGCGACGACGACTGACCGGGCCGCCGCCCGTTCCGGGCGCGGCCACGAGCCGCCCCGGCGGGAGGCCGGGGGCGGATTTCGCATCTGGCCAGGTCACCGGTTAAGCTTCTTCTCGTTCACAGCGCAGCGGTGAAAACACCGGAGCGATGGAGAACAGCGGGGCTATAGCTCAGTTGGTAGAGCGCCTGCATGGCATGCAGGAGGTCAGGAGTTCAATTCTCCTTAGCTCCACACTTCGTCCGATCCCGTCTCCCCCCAGGGGAGGCGGGATCGTCGCGTTGTGGCCGGTGACCGCGTCCTGTCTCTCTGTCGCGATCCGCCCGGCCGGTGTGTCGCGATCCGCCCGGCCGGTGTGTCGCGATCCGCCCGGCCGGTGTGTCGCGATCCGCGACGTGGGCCTCGAACGGACCCGTCCAGTCCGGAAGGTCCGCTGACCTCAGGGCTCTCGCATGGCAGAATCAAACGGCCGGAAGGGGAGGGAGTGCGCATGCCGACGAGCAGTTTCGAGGAGGCCGACGATCTTCTCGACATTGCCGCGGCATTCCATGACAACCGGCTGTCGGAATACGCGCTCCGTCTCCCCTGTCCCCCCGACGAGAACCAGGCGACGTACTGTCCGGCCCTCCTCAAGTGTCCAGCGTGCGGCTCCGCCCATGTGGCGCAGGTGCTCGGGGACAACGGAGGGATTTCCTACGTGTGTACAGCCTGCGGCCACTGCTGGAGCTGACTGATGGGTGCACACAGGCGGAAGTGCGACTGGTGCGGTAGCGGAACGCCGATCGTGCGCGACATGGAGCCGATCAACTCCGAGTACCAGTACTGGTGCGAGGAGTGCGCGCGGGCGCTGATCATAAAAGGCGACCCGATCGAGACCTACCGCGAGCTGGAGGGCGAGCCGATCTACGGACGGCTCCTCGACGAGCACTGCACGCTCAAGCGCTTCTACTCCTTCGCGACCGCCTGAGTCCGTCGGCTGCCTCTTCGCGACCGCCTGAGCCCGCCACCGGGCCGCCACCGGGCCTCGGTCTCCGTTCGCTCCGCGGCCGCTGTGCGGTGGTCCCGCCGCCTTTCACCGGGCTGCTGCCGGGTGCGTCCACCGGCTGGGTCCGACAGGCAGGAGCCGGCCGTCCACGGCGTCCCGTCGACCGTTACGCGGGCCATCCGCCGTCCGCTCCGGGGGGAGTTCGCCGCGCCCGCGTCTGCCCGGCCGGACGGCGCGGCGGTCGGCTGTGACCCACCGCACCCCAGGGGGCGCAGAGCTGCCCGCGGACCGTCGGTCCCCGGACCGGTGAACGGCCTGGCCGGGGCCTCCCCGCGCGCCCCGGACGGGCCCTCCGGCGTCGCCCCGGTGTGCGGAAGGGCGCCGCGAGCGGGCAGCGATGGGATGACTGGTCATCGATTTGGCGGAAGACCGGGTGGGCCGTGTAATGTTGGCGGAGCCGCCGGGGAAACCGGGCGGAGCAAGACCTGGGGCTATAGCTCAGTTGGTAGAGCGCCTGCATGGCATGCAGGAGGTCAGGAGTTCAATTCTCCTTAGCTCCACAGAAGAGAGAGCGGGCCGTCCGATCGGACGGCCCGCTTTCGTATGTCCGGGCACGGGTGCCGCTCTGTCCTTCGCCGAGCGGGCCGTGGAACGGACCGGGGCCGGGACCCGGGGCGTACCCCGGCTCCCGGCCCCGCCGTTGCCGTCCGTGGGGGTCAGCCCCGCGGCAGTGCCTTGCGGCTGGGCGGCGCCTGCTGGGCGGGTGCCTGCTCCAGCCGGAGCGCGAGCTCCGGGCATCGCCGTACGGCGCGCTGGGCGTTGGCCCGCAGATGCATCGGAACCGTCATGTCGGCGATCACCGGGTAGCCGTCGGGGCCCATGCGGATCATCTCCGGCACCACCCCGGCGCACAGGCCGTGGCCCTCGCACAGCACCCAGTCCACCGCGAGCTTCTCGCCGCTGGGCACGCCCTCGTCCTCGTAGCCCGGGTTCGGCAGGGGCAGCACACCCTGGGTGGGGCGGCCGCAGCCGCCGCTGAGCACATGGGCGGCGAGGTCGTCGGTGAAGGCGTTCAGCGTGGACTGGAAGAAGCGGACCGAGCCGTCGGGGTGCTTGCACGCGCCCCGGCCCTTGACCGCCTGGGTGACCTGCTTCAGGGCCTCCAGCGCGGTCGGCCCGCCGCCGCCCAGCACGTCCGAGAGGCCCGCGGCGGCCGCCGGCAGACCCAGCTTGCAGGGCCCGCACTGCCCGGCCGTCTCGGCGGCCAGCCAGTTGGCGATGCGCAGGGACTCGCCGAGCGCGCAGGTCTCGGGGCCGATCGGCAGGATCGCGCCCGCTCCCAGAGCGCCGCCGGCCGTGCGCAGCGCCTTGCGGGAGATGATGGCGCCCACCGCGGTCAGGCCGTCGATCCAGTCGCCGTGATAGCCACCGGTCAGCACGGCCTGCGGCATCGGCGGCGCGCCGCACAGCTCCAGGACGTAGCGCATCGGGGTGCCGACCGGCACCTCCAGGACGGTCGGCCGCGCCACCGAGCCGGAGACGGTCAGCATCACGGTGCCCGGTTCGTCGGACAGGCCGATGTTGGCGTACCGCTGCGGTCCCAGCCGTGCCGCCATGGCGAGTTGGGCGAAGGTCTCGGCGTTGGACAGCAGCGTCGGGGCGCCGCCCACACCGGAGTCCGAGGCGCGCACCTTGCGGCCGGCGGGCAGCGAGGGGCCGCCGTTGACCGCGCTGATCACCGAGGAGGCCTCACCGGAGACCATCCGCTCGGGGGTCCGCACCACGCGGACCCGCAGTCCCTTGCCGCGCCGGTCGGTCAGCCCGCGCTCGGAGATGGCCTCCCGCATGGAGGCCTCGGTGGAGTCCCGGGTCACGGCGATGGCCAGGACCCGGGCTCCGAGTGCCTCGGCGGCCAGCAGAGCGCCGTCGAGGATGAGATGCGGTGCGCGGCAGAGCAGCACGGTGTCCTTGCGGCAGGCCGGTTCCCCCTCGCTGCCGTTGACCACGACCACGGGACGTACGCCCCGCCGGATCGCGCTCTTGGCAACGGCCCGCAGCTTCTTGGCGAACGGGAAGCCCGCACCGCCCCTGCCGTTCAGTGACACGGCCTCGGCCAGATCCGCCAGCCGCTCGCCGACCATCGGCTCCAGGGCACCGTGCACCTTCAGGTGCATGCCGAGGTCGAGCCGGTGGACCAGGTCGAATCCCGCGGTCAGTTGCGGCAGTCCGACCACCCGGACTTCGGGCACGTCGGGGAGTGGGGTGTTCATGGCCGCTCTCCTGCGGGTTGGTGCCAGGGTTCACCCGGCGGGGGCGAATAGGACTGTCCGGCGGCCGGGTCCGGCTCCGCGCGGCGCCCGTAGGTCTCGCCGGGCGGCGGCGGGGACGGGGCCGGCCAGCGGCCCGAGGTCCCGGTGGGCTGCTCCGGGACGTACGGCGACACGGTCTGGAACGTCTCGGTGGGTGCCGCGTAGGACGGTACGGAAGGGAAGCCTCCGGTGTCGTACGGGGGTACGGGCGGGAGGTTCCCGGTGTCGTACTGCGGCAGCGGCGGGGGGCTCCCGGTCTGTGCCTGGTACGGCGGCACCGGGGGGAGATTCCCCGTGTCGTACTGGGGGACCTGTGGAATGCCGCCGGTGTCGTACTGGGGCACCGGCGGAATGTTTCCGGTGTCGTATTGCGGCACCGGCGGGAGGTTTCCCGTGTCGTACTGGGGGACCTGTGGAATGCCGCCGGTGTCGTACTGCGGTACCGGCGGAATGTTTCCGGTGTCGTATTGCGGCACCGGGGGAAGGTTTCCCGTGTTGTACTGCGGGGTGTTGTACTGCGGGACCGGGGGAAGGTTCCCCGTGTCGTACTGCGGAACGGGGGGAAGGGTGCCGGTGTCGTACTGCGGGACGGGCGGTATGCCGCCCGTCTGCGGGTTGCCGGAGGGGACCGGCGGAAGGATGTCGGTCGGCGCCTCGTACGAGGGCACCGGCGGCAGCATCTCCGTCCGCGCCTCCTGCGGTGCGGCGGGCGCTCCGAAGGGGGACGGCGGCGGGGACGACACCGCCCGGTACGCCGCGGATATGCCGGCTCCCCGGCCGCCCGCGACGGGTGTGGGACGCGTCGAGTCGAGCCGCAGCGGAGGCTGCTCGGCGAAGGCGTCGGCCCGCTCGCCCGGCATGCGTGCCGCGCCCGGCATCCGGTCGGCTCCGGACATGCCGCCGCCGCCCGGCAGCGGCGACACCGAGGTGTCCCGGGGCCCCATGGGCTCCTGGTCACGGTCGGCGCGTCCGGACGGTCCGGGCTTGGTCAGCGACATCAGCAGCCGCGCGATGCGGCGGCGCTGCGGCTGCGGGAGCAGCCGCACGGACACCGCCGCACCCACGGCGGCAAGGGCGAGCGCATACATCGTGGTCACCCATACGGCTGCCGGACGCCCGGCGTTCAATCCGTGCAGCAGCGCGGCGAACCAGGCCGGGTAGGCCAGCGAGTGCAGCGCGCGCCAGCGGGCCGCCGCGGGGCCGTTGGAGGCCAGGCGGCTGCGGGCGGCGCCGGTGGCGCCCGCGATCACCATGCAGTGCGCGGCGAGCGAGCCGAGCCCGATCAGTCCGCCCGAGCCCTGCACACCCAGGCTGAACGGCACCAGCGCGGCCAGCAGCGAGGCGTGCGCCTCGGCGACCTTGACGGTGATGTGCATCAGCAGGAAGCCCAGCGAGGCGACCGCGAGGCCGCGGTGGATGGCCTGCGAGAGCAGCCGTTGCCGGACCTCCAGCAGGACGCGGTCGGCGGCCACCAGGCCCCAGATCACGGCAGCGCTGAGCGAGACCAGCGTGAGGACCCCGCTGGCGAAGTCGATGGCCAGCTGCAGTGCCTCACCGGCGAGCAGGGTGATCGCCAGGATGCCCGCGGCGACCGCGACCTGCACGGCGTACAGCGCCGGCTGCGGCAGGGACTTCGGGGTGATCGGTGACGGCCGTGGAGACTGCGCCCGGGACGACGGTGTCCTTGACGACTTCGTCCGTGAGGACGGGGTTCGCATCGTGCGATGAGGTTGCATGCGGGCGACTCCAGTGGTGCGGAGGGAGGGGTCCCGGACCCGCATGCTAAGCGCCAAAACAAAGATCATCCGACTGTTTGGTTATTTGCTCGATTGTCAATTGCGCCGATTACTTCCGGGTGTAGCTGTGCGCGAGGGCGCCGGATGCTCCGTGCGGCCTGCGCGGGCGCTGCGGTACTCTGAGGCCATGCGTGCCGTACGCCTTCTGCTTGGCGGGCCGCGCTGATCAGCCCCGGCCGGAGGACAATCCGGTCGGAATCGGCGCGGCGTCCCCTCCTGTGCGAGGGGCCTTTTTGTTTCAGGAACAACAGGGTGCGAATCCGCGAGCAGAGACGACCGATGGAGCTTTGAGGACGATGAGCGAGACGAATTCTGCGGCCGGGGCGGCCGCGACGCACCGCTACACGGCAGCCATGGCCGCCGACATCGAGGCACGCTGGCAGGACTTCTGGGACGCCGAGGGCACCTACGCGACGCCCAACCCCAGCGGTGACCTGGCCGGGCCCGCCGCGGCGGTCGACCGTCCGAAGAAGTTCATCATGGACATGTTCCCGTACCCGTCGGGTGCGGGCCTGCACGTCGGCCACCCCCTGGGCTACATCGCCACCGATGTCTACGCCCGCTTCAACCGGATGACCGGCCACAACGTCCTGCACACCCTGGGCTTCGACGCCTTCGGCCTGCCCGCCGAGCAGTACGCCGTGCAGACCGGCACCCACCCCAGGGTGAGCACCGAGGCCAACATCGAGAACATGAAGGCCCAGCTGCGCCGGCTGGGCCTGGGCCACGACCGGCGCCGCTCGTTCGCCACGATCGACCCGGACTACTACCGCTGGACCCAGTGGATCTTCCTGCAGATCTTCAACTCCTGGTACGACGGCGAGGCGAAGCGCGCCCGGCCGATCGAGACGCTGGCCGAGCAGTTCGCGTCCGGCCGGCGGCAGACCCCGGACGGCCGCCCGTGGGCCGAGCTGAACGCCGCGGAGCGCGCGGACGTACTGGGTGGGTACCGGCTGGCGTACGCGTCCGACGCGCCCGTCAACTGGTGCCCCGGCCTGGGAACCGTCCTGGCCAACGAGGAGGTGACCGCGGACGGACGTTCCGAGCGCGGCAACTTCCCCGTGTTCAAGGCCAAGCTGCGGCAGTGGAACATGCGCATCACGGCCTACGCGGACCGGCTGCTGGACGATCTGGACGCGCTGGACTGGCCCGAGGCGATCAAGCTGCAGCAGCGCAACTGGATCGGCCGTTCCGAGGGCGCCCGGATCGACTTCCCGGTCGGCGACGACCACGCGATCACCGTCTTCACCACCCGCCAGGACACCCTGTTCGGCGCCACCTACATGGTGCTGGCACCGGAGCACGATCTGGTCGACGCGATCGTTCCGGCCGCCTGGCCGGAGGGCACGCACCAGGTGTGGACCGGCGGGCACGCCACTCCGGCGGAGGCCGTCGCCGAGTACCGCAAGCAGGCCGCGGCCAAGTCGGACGTCGAGCGCCAGGCCGAGGCCAAGGACAAGACCGGCGTCTTCACCGGCGCGTACGCCACGAACCCGGCCAGCGGCGAGCGGGTGCCGGTGTTCATCGCCGACTACGTGCTGATGGGCTACGGCACCGGCGCGATCATGGCGGTTCCGGCGCACGACAGCCGGGACTTCGCCTTCGCCCGCGCCTTCGAACTGCCGATGCGCTGCGTCGTCGAGCCGAGCGACGGCCGCGGCACCGACCCCGCCGACTGGGACGACGCCTTCGCCTCCCACGACGCGAAGATCGTGAACTCCGCCGCCGGCACCGTCTCGCTGGACGGCCTGGGCGTGGTCGACGCCAAGGCGCGGATCACCGAGTGGCTGGCCGAGCGCGGCATCGGTGAGGGGACGGTCAACTTCCGCCTGCGCGACTGGCTGTTCAGCCGCCAGCGCTACTGGGGCGAGCCGTTCCCCATCGTCTACGACGAGGACGGTGTGGCGCACGCGCTGCCCGAGTCGATGCTGCCGGTCGAGCTGCCGGAGGTCGACGACTACTCCCCGCGGACGTTCGACCCGGACGACGCGGACACCTCGCCGGAGACCCCGCTGTCCCGCAACGAGGACTGGGTCACCGTCGAACTGGACCTGGGCGACGGCCCGAAGAGGTACCGCCGTGAGACCAACACGATGCCCAACTGGGCCGGCTCGTGCTGGTACGAACTGCGCTACCTGGACCCGCGCAACGCCGCACAGGTCGTCGACCCCGAGGTCGAGCAGTACTGGATGGGGCCGCGGGAGGGGCAGACCGCGGGCGGTGTCGACCTGTACGTGGGCGGCGCCGAGCACGCGGTGCTGCACCTGCTGTACGCGCGGTTCTGGCACAAGGTGCTGTTCGACCTGGGGCACATCTCCTCGTTCGAGCCGTTCCACAAGCTGTTCAACCAGGGCATGATCCAGGCCTACGTCTACCGGGACAGCCGCGGTATCGCGGTGCCCGCGGCGGAGGTCGAGGAGCGCGACGGCGGCTACTACTACCAGGGCGAGCAGGTCTCCCGGCTGCTGGGCAAGATGGGCAAGTCCCTGAAGAACGCCGTCACGCCGGACGAGATCTGCGCCGAGTACGGTGCCGACACCCTGCGCCTCTACGAGATGGCGATGGGCCCGCTGGACGTCTCCCGGCCCTGGGACACCCGGGCCGTGGTCGGCCAGTACCGGCTGCTGCAGCGGCTGTGGCGGAACGTCGTGGACGAGGACACCGGTGAGGTCACCGTCACCGACGCGGAGCCGGACGAGGCCACGCTGCGTGCGCTGCACAAGGCGATCGACGGGGTCACGCAGGACATGGAGAACCTGCGCTTCAACACCGCCATCGCCAAGGTCACCGAGCTGAACAACCACCTGACGAAGGCCGGCGGGCCTCTCGCCCGGTCGGTCGCGGAGCGGCTGGTGCTGCTGACCGCCCCGCTGGCCCCGCACATCGCGGAGGAGCTGTGGCGCCGGCTGGGCCACCGGGCCACGGTCGTCCACGAGTCCTTCCCGGTCGCGGACCCGGCGTACGTGGTCGACGAGACCGTGACCTGCGTCGTGCAGATCAAGGGCAAGGTCAAGGCGCGCCTGGAGGTGTCGCCGTCGGTCTCCGACGAGGAGCTGGAGACGCTGGCGCTGGCGGACGCGGGTGTGCAGTCCGCCCTGGGCGGTGCGGGCATCCGCAAGGTCATCGTCCGGGCGCCGAAGCTGGTGAACATCGTTCCGGCGTGAGGCCGGGACGCTGCCGGGGAGCCGGGGAGCCGGGGAGCCGGGGGCCGGGAGCTGGGAGGACGCCCGGGGCGTGGGTCCCGGAGGTTGCTGGGACGTGAGTCCGGGGCAGTCCGGTCGGTGCACCTCCGGCCGGGGTGATTCTTTCGGCCGAGGGTGAACCCCTACGGGCCGGTTGGGGGCCGTGCAGGAACCCCCGACCGGCCCGGGCCGTTTACGGTGGAGATACGACCGGGACAGGCCCGTCTTCGTGAAGGAGCGTCCATGGAAGCCGCGATCCTCGTTCTGGCGCTGCTCTTCGTGGCATTCGTCGCGCTGGGCGTCTATGCCGCGGTGAAGGCGGTGGGGGCCGCCAAGCGGAGTGTGGACCGGACCGTGGAGCAGGCCCGCCGCGCCGTCGAGGACACCACGCTCAAGGCGAAGAAGTACACGCAGCCGGGTGTCGCGGGTGAGCTCGCGGATATGCGGCTGTCGGTGCGCACCTCGCTGCGGGCCACCCGGGAGGCACTGGCGGCCGGTTCGCCGGAGGACGCTTCGCTGTCCGAGACGGCCGCGCTCTTCAAGCGGCTGAGCGCACATGGGCATCAGCTGGACGAGGACCTCCGGCGGCTGGAGCGGGACCCGGACCGGAGCAAGGTCATGGAGCGGCTGCCCGAGCTGCGCGACCGCACCGGGCGCGTGGTGCGGCACGCGGATTCGCTGCGGTGGGCGGCGCGGGACCGGGCGCGGCGCTTCGCCGGCGAGGACCTGGACGACCTGGGGCGCGAGATCGAGGTCGAGTCCGGGGCGCTGCGGCACTGGACGGCGACGGAGGGCGCCGGCTTCGGCGAGTCGGAGAGCGCGTACGCGGGTGCCGGGGCGGATTCCGCCGAGTCGCAGCGGACCGGCTCCGGGGTTCCGGCGCCCGGGGCTGCGACGTCCCGGGCTGCGACGTCCGCGGCTGCGGCTGGGGCTGCGGTGGCCGGGGCAGCGAAGTCCGGGGCCGCGAACTCCGGGGCCGCGGAGTCCAGTGCCTCGGGGGCTTCCGGTGGACCGTCCTCCGATGGACCGGAGGCGGCCGGCGTCGGAGGTCTGGGGCCCGAGGGCACGGATGCCGGTGCTCGGTCGGCGGGCGACGCGGGTGATGCGGGCGATGCGGGCGTCGACGGTTCGCGGCCGGGGCAGGGGCCGGAGCCGAGGGCCATCACCGCACGGGATCCGCGGAAGCGGACCGCCCACCCCTGGACGAAGGCCCGCAGGCCGGAGAGCACCACCTGACCTGCGGACGGCGAGACGCGTGGACGGCGACAGGACGGGCCCGTGCTGTCGGCAGGGGGCGCCCCCGGATAACCTCCCATCCATGTCCCGCCATGTCGCGATCATCACGGATTCAACGGCCTACCTGCCGCAGCAGGCGATGGAGCGGCACGGCATCACCGCGGTGCCGCTGACGGTGGTGCTCGGTGACCGGGCGCTGGAGGAGGGCACCGAGGTGTCCGCCCGGTCGGTCGCCGAGGCGCTGCAGCGACGCACCTCGGTGACGACGTCCCGGCCCAGCCCCGCGACCTTCGCCGATGCCTACCGGGCTGCCGCGGAGGCGGGCGCGGAGGGAATCGTTTCGCTGCACCTGTCGGCGGAGATCTCCGGGACGTACGACGCCGCGGTGCTGGCGGCCTCGGAGGCTCCCGTTCCGGTCCGGGTGGTGGACACCGGCATGGTGGCCATGGCCCTGGGCTTCTGCGCCCTGGCGGCGGCGGAGACGGCAGGGACGGGCGGAACGCTGGACGAGGCGGTGGCGGCGGCGGAGAAGCGCGCCGAGGCCACGTCCGCGTACTTCTACGTCGACACCCTCGACTATCTGCGGCGCGGCGGCAGGATCGGCACGGCGCAGGCGCTGCTGGGTTCGGCGCTCGCCGTGAAGCCGTTGCTGCACCTGGACGGCGGGCGCATCGAACTGCTGGAGAAGGTCCGTACGGCATCGAAGGCGATCGCGCGGCTGGAGGAGCTGGTGGTCGAGCGGGCCGGGGCCGGCCCGGTGGACATCGCCGTGCATCACCTCGATGCGTCGGCGCGGGCGGAGCAGCTGGCGGAGCGGCTTCGACAGCGTGTGCCGGGGCTGGCGGAGCTGCATGTCAGCGAGGTCGGCGCGGTGATCGGGGCGCACACGGGGCCGGGGTTGCTGGGGGCGGTGCTGTCTCCCAAGGGGTGAGCGGGGGCGGGGGATTGGGCCGGTGTCTTGGCCGTGGTCGGGGTCGGGGCCTGCCGCGTTCGCCGTCGGGGCCTGAGGCGTTTGCCGTCGGGGTCGGGGTCGGGGTCGGGGTCGGGGTCGGGGTCGGGGTCGGGGTCGGGGTCCGGGGTCGGGGGCGGGGCCTGGGGCGTTCGTCGTCGGGTGGATGGGGCGGTGGTCGGGTCGGTGGTCGGGTCGGTGGTCTGGCGTTGGCTGTGTGGGGCCGGTCGGCGGGTGGGGATCAGGGCGGCGGGGGATGGTGGGGAAGTGAGGGTTGAGGGTTCGCCGGCTGCGGGCGGGCGGTTGAGTCCTGCTTCTGTTCTCGTCGGGGGCGACTACTGACAGTTGAGCATGCCGTGGTGCGCAGCTGGGGCTCGCGGAGCTCAAATCGCCCGCAAGAGTGGGGGAGTTTTCCACAACTCGCTGGTTGTCCACGGATTCTCGGACCTCTCGGCGCGGGTGCATGCAGTGCGCCTACCGTCGGGTGCATGGAACTCTCATCACGCACCGTAACTACTGGTCCGGGTCGTGGTCCGGGTCGTGAGCGTGGCTCCGACCGTCGATCCCGGCGGCGGCACGGGCGCCGTCGCACCCGTCCGATGAACTACCCCGGCAGCACCGGTCGCTTCGGCGGCGGTCCGGCTGATGCACCCCTGCGGCCCGGCCGCCGGAGACGAGAAACGCGTCGGGAGGCCGCCTTCGCCGATGAGACAGCGTTACGGGAGCGCGCAGCCGCGCTCTTCGCCGCGCCGGCGCAGACGGGATGGGCGGTAGCCGCGCCGGCGGGGCGGCCGGTGTCCGAGGGAGCCGCGGCGTGGGGCCGCGCGGACGGTCAGGGACTGCTGCCGGACCACGGCGATCTGCCGCCGCCGGGGTGCGAGGCCCCGTCGCCCGGCCGTGACGGGCTGTCGCCGCGCCGCGGCGGGGTGTCGCCTGGCCTTGACGAGCGGCTGAGGGGACACGACTCGCAGTGGAGGGACCAGGCGTCGCCGCTCGGGCCTGAGGCCGAGCCGCCGGGGCCTGACCAGGCACCCGGGGGAGCCGACGAACCGCGGTCGGGGCACGCGGCGGGGCCACCGGGGCGTGGCCGGTTGCCGGCGGACCGAAGGCGGCCGGCCGCCGACGGGCCGAGGGTGCCGGAGGGCCCGGAAGGCGGGCCTGCGGAAGGGAGGCCGCTGACCGGGCGGTCGACGGTCGTGGATTCGCTGAGGGGCGAGTCGGCTGTCGGGGGCCGGTCGGCGGCCGGCCCGGAGAGTGCGGAGTCGCCGGTCGAGGGGCCGCTGAGGCGTGCGGTCCGGGAGTCGGCCATGCGTACGTCCGGGAGGGGGATCGCGAGGCAGACGCCGGACCGTCGGGCGTCCGGCCGTCCGGCTCGGGCACAGTCACCACCGCCCGAGGCGGCGGCCGAGAGGGACGCTGAGACTTCGGAAGCCCCGGAAGCTCCGGACGCAGCGACGGCAGTTGAGGCGGCGAAGGCCTCGGACGCATCGGAGGCATCAGAGCCGGGGAGGGGGTGGACCGAGGTGCCGAAAACGGAGGCTCGGGCATGGAGGGCACCGCGGCCGGGGGTGCGGACCCAGGTGCCGGGAGCGCAACAGGCCACGCACGAGGCGCCCTTCAACGCTTCCGGTCCGCAGGGCGGGGCGGCTGTCGTGGGGCGGGAGCGCCCCTGGTGGTCGGCCCTCCGCGAACGGCTGCCGCTCTGGGTCCAGTTGAGATGCGAGGTCAACCCGCGGGCGCTGGCGGCGCTGGCGATGCTCCTGGCCGTTGCCGGAGGAGTGGCGGCGTACCACTACTGGACCGGAACGCCGCAGACGGTCCGGGCACCGACCGCCGAGCCGGCGACCGGGGCGTCCACCCCGGTGCGCAGCGGTGCGCTGCCGAGCAGCGCACCGGGGCCCGCGCCGCCCAAGGGGCCGGAGCGCCGCATCATGGTGGACGTCACGGGCAAGGTCCGCAGGCCGGGCATCCAGCGCCTGCCGGCCGGCTCGCGCGTCGCGGACGCGCTGGAGGCCGCGGGCGGAGTGCGGCCGGGCACTGATACGGGTGCGCTGAACCGGGCTCGGGTGCTCAACGACGGTGAGTTGGTGGTGGTCGGCGGCCCGGCTCCGCCAGGAGCTGGCGCGGGTGCCGGGGGTCCGGGCGGGGAGAGCCCGGTCACGGGGCCCGGTGGGTCACCTGCGGCGGGCCCCGTCAGCCTCAACACGGCGACGGCCGACCAGCTCGACGCCCTGCCCGGGGTCGGGCCGGTCCTCGCGCAGCACATCCTCCAGTTCCGCGAGCAGAACGGCGGCTTCCAGTCCGTCGACCAGTTGCGCGAGGTCAACGGCATCGGTGACCGCAGATTCGCCGACCTCCAGCCACTGGTGCAGCCGTGACGAACACCGGGCCACCCGCGAACGCGCCCGACCGTCCGGAAACCTCCGACCCCGCCAGGGAAGGCCCCCTCGACCTCCGTCTCGTGGCTCCGGCCCTCGCCGCCTGGGCTGCCACGGCCTGGGCGCTCCATGCCCCCATGAGCTGGGCGATGACCGGAGCGGCGCTGTGCCTGGTGACGGCGGCGGGGCTGCTGGTGCTGCGAAGGACCACCCGGGGCAGCGGGAATCCCGGCAGCACCCAGGGCAGCGGAATTCCCGGCAGCACCCAGGGCACCGGGATTCCCGGCACCATCGGCGGTGCCGGAACTCGCGGCTTCGTCCGGGCCGGCGGAACTCCGCACCCCATCGGGGGCCGTGGCACGCGGCCGGTCGGCGGCCTCGTGCGTGGGGTGGGGCTCATGGTCGCCGCTGCTCTGCTCTGTGCAGGCGCGGCAGCGATCTCGGCCACCCTGCACGCAGCCGATCTGCGGCGCGGGCCGCTGCCGGAGTCGGCGGTGCGACACGTTCCGGTGACCGTCGAACTGCGGGTGACCGGTGACCCGCGCCTGACCCGGCCCCGGGTGGTCGGCGCTGGGCACGCTCCGGCGGCCGTGGTCCTGGAGGCGGAGGCCGAGCGGGTGACCGGGCCCCGCGGCGAGGTCACCACAGCCCGGACACCGGTGCTCGTCATCGTCCAGCAGCGCGGCCGGCTACCTTCGCCGTCCACGGCTGCTCGACGGGCGGGGCAGCCGACCCCCTGGCTCCGGCTGCTGCCGTCGACCCGGCTGCTGGTCCGGGCCCGGCCGACGGTGCCGTCGGAGTCCGGCGGCAGGCCTGTCGCCGTGGTGCTCCGGGTCTCCGGTGGCGGACCACCGCAGGTCATCGCGCCGCCCACCACCCTGCAACGCGCTGCCGGGGAGTTGCGGGCAGGCCTGCGGGAGGCCACCGACCGGCTGTCGCCCGATGCCCGAGCCCTGCTGCCGGGGCTGGTGGTCGGGGACACCTCCCGGATGCCGCCCGATCTCGACGATGCCTTCCACGCCACGGATCTTGTGCACCTCACTGCTGTGTCAGGTGCCAATCTCACCATCGTCCTGGCCTTGCTCATCGGGCCACCGCATCTGGCCGTCCGGGCCGAGCGTCGAGGTGTCGCGCCCCGGTTGGGCCTTCCGTTGCGCACCACCGCGCTGCTCGGAGGGCTGCTCACGCTCGGCTTCGTCATCGTCTGCCGTCCCGAACCGAGCGTGCTGCGGGCCGCCGCCTGTGGACTGGTCACACTGCTCGCGATCGCCACCGGCCGTCGCAGATCGCTGCTGCCCGCCCTCTGCGCCGCTGTTCTCCTGCTGGTCCTGTACGACCCGTGGCTCGCCCTGTCCTACGGTTTCCTCCTCTCCGTGCTGGCCACAGCCGCGCTGCTCACCATCGCCCCACGCTGGAGTTCGGCACTCCAGCGCCGCCGTGTGCCCGCCAGGCTCGCGGAAGTCCTGGCGGCGGCCGCCGCTGCCCAAGCCGTGTGCGCGCCCGTGGTCGTCCTGCTGGCCGCGCGCGTCAGCCTGGTCGCGATTCCGTGCAACCTGCTGGCGGAGCCCGCCGTGGCCCCGGCCACGGTGCTCGGGTTCGCCGCGCTGGCGACCGCCCCGGTAGCGCAGCCCGTCGCAGCCGGAATCGCCTGGCTGGGTGGCTGGCCCGCGGAATGGGTCGCGGGCGTCGCCCGTGCCGGCGCGGCCCTCCCGGGGGCTGAGGTGGAGTGGCCGGAGGGCTGGGCCGGGGGCCTGCTGCTCGCTGCGATCACCGGTGCCGTGGTGTGGGCCCTGCCCCGGCTGATGCGCCACCCCTGGCTCTGTGGGCTGTTCGCGTTGTTGCTGGTCCTGGCGGTCACTCGCCCGGCACCGTTGCCGCGTCTGGTGACGGGCTGGCCACCGCCCGGCTGGCGGTTCGCGGTCTGCGATGTGGGCCAGGGCGATGCGCTCGTCCTCCCGGCGGGCGACGGCACAGCCGTCGTGGTGGACGCCGGCCCCGATCCCGTGCTCGCCGACCGCTGCTTGCGGTCTTTGGGCGTCACCAGGATTCCGCTGATCGTGCTGACGCACTTTCACGCGGACCATGTCGCCGGGCTGCCCGGGGTGCTCCGGGGCCGATCGGTGGGCGCGATCGAGACCACACTGCTCGAGGATCCGCCCGACCAAGCCGCGTTCGTCCGCCGCGTGGCGCGGGCTGCGGGTGTCCGGACGGTCCGGACGGCACCCGGCGACCGACAGTTGGGGCCGCTGCGCTGGCGGGTCCTGTGGCCGTTGCCCCGTCCCTCCGGAGGTCCGCCCGGGTCCCCGGCCCCGGCCCTGCCTCCGGCTCCGGCCCCGGAGGGAGCGAACGACGCCAGCGTCACGCTGCTGGTCCGTACGGCCGGACTCACCCTGTTGCTGCTCGGCGATCTCGAACCGCCCGCGCAGCAGAGCCTGTTGACCGCAGTCCCCGACCTGCCACCCGTCGACGTGCTCAAGGTCGCCCACCACGGCTCCGCCTACCAGGACCCGCGGTTGCTGAGCAGGGTGCGCCCCCGCTTGGCGGTGATCTCCTGTGGGGCGGACAACCCGTACGGCCACCCGTCGCCCCGCACCGTCGCCATGCTGCGGCAGCACGGTGCGGCCGTACTGCGCACCGATACCGACGGATCGATCGCCGTCACGGGCCCGGCGTCCCGGCTCGGCGCGGCGCTGGGACGAGTCCGCAGCGCCCGGCGGCGTCGGACCGCTTCCTCGGTCCCCGGACGGAGGACCGCGGGCCGATGGCGCGGGGAGGCCGGATGGGTCATAACGGGGGCATGGATACCGCACGGACCGACGCCTACCTCCAGCGGATCGGAGCCACCCGGTCGGCGCGAGCCGATGCCGAAGCCCTGCGCGAGCTGCAGATACGGCACCTCACCCGGGTGCCGTTCGAGAACCTCAGCATCCATCTCGGTGAGGACATCGTGCTCGAGGAGGACCGGCTCGTCGACAAGGTCGTGCGGGCACGGAGAGGGGGGTTCTGCTACGAACTGAACGGAGCGTTCGCGGGGCTGCTCTCCGCGCTCGGCTGGTCGGTGACGCTGCTCGCCGCCCGGGTCTTCACCGCCCCCGACCGGATCGGCCCGCCGTACGACCATCTCGCACTGCGCGTCGAGAGCCCGGACGACCCGGACCTCTGGCTGGTCGACGTGGGTTTCGGAGCGCACAGCCACCATCCGCTGAGGCTGACCGAACGGGGGGAGCAGACGGATCGGGGCGGCACCTTCCGGATCACCGGGACACCGGACGGCGACCTGGACGTCCTGAAGGACGGCGCCCCGCAGTACCGGCTGGCCGTCCGTCCCCGTGCGCTGGAGGACTTCGAGGCGACCTGCTGGTGGCACCGGACGTCGCCGAAGTCCCCGTTCACCCGGAAGCTGGTCTGCTCCCGGCTCACCGACGGAGGGGAGGCACGGGTCACGCTCAGCGGCGACCGGCTGGTCACCACGGTCGCGGGGGAGCGCTACGTGGAAACCCTGACGACTGATGCGGAGATCCTCGCCGCCTATCGTGACCACTTCGCCCTGGAGCTCGACCGGGTCCCGGTGGTACTCGACCTTGCTTGACCGCCCCTCGACTCGGCGGCGCAGTTGCGGTGTTCGGCCATCGGCCGTCGGTGGTCGGTGGTCGACGGCCGGGGCGACGGCAGCCGGTCAGGAGGTGATCATGCCCTGGTCAGCAGCCGGTCAGCGGGTGCTACGGCCGCTCCAGCCAGCCCTCGTACTCCGACGCGAGCTCGTCGAGCGCGGCGGCGTCCATGGTGTCCGCAGGGTCCTCGACCACCACCAGCCACTGGGCGTCCTCGGCGTCGTCCTCACCCGCCAGGGCGTCCCGGACGAGCTGAGGTTCCTCGGGCGGCCCGAAGCGGCTCACGACCTCTTCGGCCGCCTCCTCCGCGGCGTCGCGGTCGGGCAGCACCAGCACATGATGGGTGGGAGGTGCGGGGTGGCCGGACTGTGCGGCTGTCTGGTGGGGGTGGGGTGTCGCGCTGCTCACGCGCCCATTGTGCGGGACCGCCGAGGAACGGCCGGAAACGGGGGAGGGGACCGGCAGCGCCGTCCCCGGGCCACGTCCGCCGTGGGCGGGCAGGCGGCCCGTCCGCACATGTCGGGGGCCGACGGGGAGCCGCACCCGCCCCGGCCGGATGATGCGCCGGGTCGCCGGGTCGCCGGGTCGCCGGGTCGCCGGGTCGCCGGGTCGCCGGGTCGCCGGGTCGCCGGGCCGCGGGGGCGCCGGGCGCGCAGCGCCGTCTTCGGCTTCGACGGGGTCCGGATCAGCGAACTGGCGGAGCGCACCTGCCGGTTGGCGGGGCGGCATGCCGACGGCT
>NZ_JBEOXS010000034.1:0-86490 GCF_040296705.1 Streptomyces sp. NPDC002055 | reverse complement strand
GCATGAGGGGCCGTCAGCAAGCTGACGGCCCCTCATGCAAGATCGAGGCTGGTGGGCGTATCCCCGCAGGTGTGGGGAGGGGCCAGGGCGGCCTGGCGCGTGGCGACTTGCAAGGGAACATCCGAATATGCTTCGGATCGGTGGACCTAGTTATTCACACCGGACTACCTTTATCCGCAGCGCCGGTCTAGCTTCAGTGGTGCGCAGAGCCTTTTGCCGGGTGAAGTATCCCGCGAATGCGGGAAGCAGGTGTTTCGCCGAATCGTACGCGATCCCGTGCCCGGCTATGTCCAGGCCTGCGTGGGTGGCACTGCCGGCCTCGTCGCCGCCCGCCGGATGCATCGGTCTAGCGCTTGCAGGCAATCTCCCTTCGTGTCGTGGCACGTTTTGATCACGAGAGACAAGCATTGATCAATCGTGTCGTATGCCCCGACCTGACAATCCAGGTTCCTGTTGAATAACCGCCGTGCATGACGAAGGGAACCCGCCCACAAACCTCGGTGACCGCTTGAGCGGCGCGGCCCGCACCGTGTGGGCCAAGCACGATCGGGCCACGGAGAAGTGGCTGCCGCTCTGGCGGCACATGGCGGACAGTGCCGCTGTCGCCGGGCTGCTCTGGGACCACTGGCTGCCGCGCAACGTGAAGAAGCTGGTCGCTGAGGCGTTCCCCGAGGGGGAGGCCGATGGTCGGCGGCTATGCGTGTGGCTGGCGGGGACGCATGACATCGGAAAGGCCACCCCTGCTTTCGCGTGCCAAGTGGACGATCTGGCCCATGTGATGAGTACCGCGGGCCTCGGCATACGGACGTGCAAGCAGTTCGGCGACGACCGTCGGATGGCACCGCATGGGCTGGCCGGACAGTTGCTGCTGCAGGAGTGGCTCGAGGAACGGCATGGCTGGACCCGCAGGGCTTCGGCGCAGTTCGCTGTGATGGCCGGCGGTCACCACGGCGTACCACCGGACCATGTGCAGATCCACAACCTCGACGCGCATCCCGAACTGTTGCGGACGCCGGGCCCGGCGGAGGCTGTCTGGCGGCGGGTGCAGAACGAACTGCTGGATACCTCTGCCGACGTCTTCGGGGTGGACGACCGGCTTGCCCACTGGCGAGGGGTAAAACTTCCCCAGCCGGTCCAGGTGCTGCTGACCGCGATCGTCATCGTGTGCGACTGGATCGCCAGCAATCCGGACCTTTTCCCGTACTTCCCCGAGGAGCATCCCCGGACTGACACCGAGCGGGTCACCGCGGCGTGGCAGGGGCTTCAGCTACCCGCACCGTGGTCACCGTCCGAACCACGGGAACAGGCAGCGGAGTTGTTCGCCGCGCGCTTCGATCTGCCGCCCGGTGCCGTGGTGCGGCCGGTGCAGGAGCAGGCACTCGCGATGGCCCGGGGCATGGAACAGCCGGGGATGCTGATCATCGAGGCGCCCATGGGGGAGGGGAAGACCGAGGCGGCACTCGCGGTGGCAGAGGTGTTCGCGGCTCGCTCGGGTGCGGGCGGATGCTACCTGGCCCTGCCCACGATGGCGACCAGCAATGCCATGTTCCCTCGGCTCCTGGACTGGCTCGACCGGCTCCCGACCCTCACGTCGCCGACTGCGGGGGAGACCTCGGCGGAGCGGCGTTCGGTCCTGCTGGCGCACGCGAAGGCGGCGCTCCAGGAGGACTATGCAGCCCTGATGCGCGAAAGCCACCGCACCATCGCCGCTGTGGACGCGTACGGTGAGGACGAACGTCCCGCGGGCGACGCGAAGTGCGCCTCCGCCGACCTCGTCGCGCACCAGTGGCTGAGGGGACGGAAGAAGGGCCTGCTCGCCTCGTTCGCCGTCGGGACGATCGACCAGTTACTGATGACCGGTCTCAAGAGCAGGCACCTCGCTCTTCGGCACTTGGCGATGGTCGGCAAGGTCGTCGTCATCGACGAAGTGCATGCCTATGACGCCTACATGAACACCTACCTCGACCGGGTGCTGTCGTGGTTGGGGGCATACCGGGTTCCCGTCGTGGTGCTGTCGGCGACGCTTCCAGCAGGCCGGCGAAGGGAGTTGGCGGAGGCGTACGCCGGGCAGAGCGCCGAGGCGCTCGACGGCGCCACCGACTATCCGCTGCTGACCGCCGTCGCCCCCGGTGCGGAGCCGGTGAAGGCGTCACCGGCGGCCTCTGGGCGCCGGACCGACGTGGTGGTGGAGCGCCTGGCGGATGACGAGACTGCGCTTGCGGATCGTCTTGTAGCCGAACTAGCCGACGGCGGATGTGCGTTGGTTGTCCGCAACACGGTCGACCGGGTGATGGAGACGGCCGCCTCCCTCAGGGCGAGGTTCGGTGCCGAGCACGTCACCGTCGCGCACGCGCGCTTCATCGATGTCGACCGAGCGCGCAAGGATGCCTCGCTGCTGAGCCGATTCGGACCACCGGACCGCGAGAGCAAGTCACCCCACCGTCCACGGGAAACACACATCGTCGTCGCGAGCCAGGTCGCCGAGCAGTCGCTGGATGTGGACTTCGATCTGCTGGTGACCGACCTGTGCCCCGTGGACCTGCTGCTCCAGCGAATGGGGCGGCTGCACCGCCACCCGCGCGGTGAGCAGCAGAGCGAACGTCCTCCGCGCCTGCGGCAGCCGCGCTGCCTGGTGACCGGAGTCGACTGGCGAACGGATCCCGCGCCCACGCCCGTCAAAGGCTCGCGCACGGTTTATGGTGCGTATCCGCTGCTCCGGTCGCTCGCCGTACTCACCCCGCACCTCGGAGAACCCGGGACGCCGGGCCGGCCGGTTCGGCTGCCGGAGGACATCAGCCCTCTCGTCCAGCGGGCGTACGGGGACGACGAACCCTGCCCGCCGCTCTGGGAGCAGACCGTTGTTCCCGCGCGGGCCTCTCACCACGAAGCCCGTGCCAAGCAGCAGCAGAAGGCGGAGGTCTTCCGGCTGGACGAGGTACGTAAGGCCGGGCGGCCTCTCATCGGCTGGATCGGCGCAGGCGTCGGTGACGCGGATGACAGCAGGGCCGGACGAGCGCAGGTCCGGGACAGCCGGGAGAGCCTGGAGGTCCTGGTCGTCATGCGCCGGGCCGACGGCACCCTGTGCACTCTGCCCTGGCTGGACAAGGGGCGCGGCGGTCTGGAACTGCCCACCGGCGCCGTACCGTCCGCGTGCGCCGCGCGGGCAGCCGCTGCGAGCGGTCTGCGACTGCCCTACCACTTCTCCTTCCCCGACAAGCTGGAGCAGGCCCTCGCCGAACTGGAAGAGCTGTACGTCCCCGCCTGGCAGGAGAAGGAGAGCCACTGGCTCGCCGGGGAGCTGATCCTCGCGCTCGACGAGGACTGTCGCACCCAGCTGGCGGGATGGCATCTGGCTTATGACCCCGACGAGGGACTGCTGGTGACACGCGAGGAACCGAGCAAGGGAAAGGAAGCGGCACCGGTGCCAGGGACGCCGTCCTTCAACCTGGCCCATCGCCCCTGGTTGCCCGTCCAGCTTGTCGACGGTTCGAAGCGTGAGCTTTCCCTGCTGGAGGTGTTCGACCAGGCACGCGACATCCGCCGGCTCGTCGGAGATCTGCCCACCCAGGATTTCGCCCTGACGCGACTGCTGCTGGCGATCCTCCACGACGCTCTCGACGTGTCGGGGACGGGCGCGGCACCGGCCGACATCGACGCATGGGAGGAGCTGTGGCTGTCCGAGACGCCGTACGCCGGTCTCGTGGCCGACTACCTCCACCGGCACCATGATCGCTTCGAACTGCTGCATTCCGAGCGTCCGTTCTTCCAGGTCGCCGGGTTGCGTACGGCCAAGGACGAGGTCTCCTCCCTCAACCGCGTCGTTGCCGACGTGCCCAATGGGGAACCGTTCTTCAGCATGCGCATGCCGGGGGTCGACGGGCTCGGCTGGGCAGAGGCGGCGCGTTGGCTGGTGCACGCCCAGGCGTTCGACCCCTCGGGCATCAAATCCGGCGCGGTGGACGACCCCCGGGTGAAGGCCGGCAAGGGCTACCCCCAGGGCGTGGCATGGGCGGGCACCCTCGGTGGCGTCCTTGTGGAGGCGGACAACCTCCACGAGACGCTGCTGCTCAACCTGGTGGCCGCGGACTCCACAGAGTTGCACGTGAACCAGGCCGACCGCCCGGCGTGGCGGGCCGAACCGTGCGGGCCGGCCGAGGCCGCCGACCTCGCGCAACGCCCTTACGGACTGCGGGACCTGTACACCTGGCAGTCCCGTCGTATCCGGCTGCACCATGATGCCGACGGTGTCCACGGCGTGGTGCTGGCGTACGGGGACCGCCTCGAACCGCACAACAGAATGCGGTACGAGCCGATGACGGGCTGGCGCCGCAGTCCGGCGCAGGAGAAAAAGCGTGGCGAAGGGCTCGTATACCTGCCGCAGGAACACGCCCCGTCGCGCATGGCCTGGCGCGGGATGGAGGGCCTCCTCACCGGCCGAGAGGCGGGGACAGATCAGGGCCAGGACGGCGCCAAGTACCTGCGGCCCGGGATCGTACAGTGGATCGCCCGGCTGACCTCCGAAGGGTTTCTCCCAAGCGGTTACCTGATCCGCACCCGCATCATCGGCGCGCGGTACGGCACCCAGCAATCGGTGATCGACGAGGTGGTGGACGACGGGGTCCTGATGCCCGTGGTGCTGCTCCACCGCGACGACCGACGCTACGGGCAGAAGGCCGTGGACGCCTTGAACGATGCGGAGAAGGCCGTCGGCATGCTCGCCGACCTCGCCACCGACCTCGCCCTGGCGTCCGGGGCCGACCCTCAGCCGCGCGGGGACACCGCCCGAGACCTGGGGTTCGGCACCCTCGACACCCATTACCGCCAATGGCTGCGGGACCTGGGCGCCGCCCCTGACCTGGAAGAGCACCGCGACCGCTGGAAGCGTCAGGTGCACAACATCGTCTGCGGTCTGGGCACCGGCCTGCTGGACGACGCCGGACTCGCCGCCTGGGAAGGACGCGTCGTGGAGACCCGTGGCGGACGGCGATGGCTGAACGACGCCGCGGCCGAGCTCCGCTTCAAACGACGCCTCAATGGGCTCCTGGCCACTGAGGATGACGGCCCGCCGGATCCACCGCCCGCCCAACCTCCCGTGGAGTCGCCGGTATGACCACCAGCCTTCCCGCCTCTGCCACGTCCGGTACGCGGCAGGCCCCCCTCGGTCCGGTCGGCACCGCTGTCCACCAGCGCATCACGTGGCTGCAGCGCGGCTACCTGGACGACCGCAGCGACGCCGTGTGCACGTTGGCCCGGCTGCGGCGCGGCATCGGCCGACCCGCCGGTGAGACCGCAGACCTGTGGGGCCTCATCGGCACCGAGCCCCTCCACGAGCGGTATGAGCGCCGTGAATGGTCCGAGGACGCCCTGCGTCAGGCTGAGGAGGCGGCGCACGCAGCCGTCACCCTGTGGTCGCTCCACCAGCAGTCCCACCACACCGCTCGTATGCACCGCAGGCCCGGCCCTGAACTCGGCGCCGCCGTGCGTCGGCTGGCCCCCGGTGCCGAGATCGACGAGCCGACGCGCAAACGCTTCGTCCGGGCGGGCACGGCGGCCACCCCCGTGGTGCTCTCCGGGAGGCTGCGCGAGCTCGTCCTCCTGCTGCGCCGCGAGGCCGTCCCGCTCGACTACGGACTGCTGGCCGACCAGCTGTACCTGTGGCAGAGCCCCGGCGGACCCCAGTCAGTACGCCGCTCCTGGGGGCGTTCCTACCTCGCCGCCCCACGGGCCGCTGCCGGCAACGGCTCGGCGCCAGCGGGGCCGGACGCGCCGGACGGCGGCAGCGGCCCGCACGACCCTGACACGACCACCCCGGAGGACGACACCCCGTGAGCCGCACCATCCTCGACGTACACGTGCTGCAGACCGTGCCGCCGAGCAACCTCAACCGCGACGACACCGGTACTCCGAAGACCGCGGTCTACGGCGGTGTCCGCCGCGCCCGCGTCTCCAGCCAGGCATGGAAGAGGGCGACACGACGAGCATTCCAGGATCTGCTCGACCCGGACGAACTCGGCGTTCGTACCCGCCGGGTCGCCGAGCTTCTGGCCGGGCGTATCACTGCTGTGGAAGCTTCGTTGGACGGTGCCGCGGCTATGGCGCTGGCCGCCGAAACGCTCTACGCCGCGACGGGTTCAAAGATCGAGGTTCCGCGCCGGAAGGCCGAGAGCGCGAAGAAGAAGGGCGAGCCGGAGCCGCCGCCGGAGTCCTCGTACCTGATGTTTCTCAGCTCGCGCCAGATCGACGGCCTGGCTCGCCTCGCGGTCGAGGGAGCCGATGACATCAAGGCGTACCTGAAGGTCAAGGAGAACAAGACCAAGGCCCGGGGAATCGCCGACACCCGACACTCGGTGGACATCGCGCTGTTCGGACGAATGGTCGCCGACTCCGCCGACATCAACGTCGACGCCGCGGCCCAGGTCGCGCACGCCATCAGCGTCCACCAGGTCGAGAACGAGTCCGACTACTTCACCGCGGTGGACGACCAGAACGAGAAGGAGGAGGAATCCGGTGCCGGCATGATCGGCACGGTCGACTTCAACTCGGCGACGCTCTACCGCTACGCCGCTCTCGACGTCGACCGGCTACGCGACAACCTCGGTGTCGGCCGGCGCACCGATCAGCCGCTGGACGAGCCGGTACGCAGGGCGGTGCGGGCCTTCCTGCAAGGCTTCGTGGCCTCCATGCCCACCGGCAAGATCAACACGTTCGGCAACCACACCCTCCCCGAAGCCGTGATCGTCAGCCTCCGCTCGGCCAGGCCCATCAGCTTCGTCTCCGCCTTCGAGGAGCCCGTCGTCGCCCCCATGGGCTCCGGCGGCCATCTGCGCGGTGCCTGCGCCCAGTTGCTCGCGCACGTCTCCGACATCGAGAAGGCGTACGAAGTCACCGGCGACAGGAGCTGGGTGCTCAGGGCGGGGGCGGCGACCGAGCCGCTGGCGGCACTCGGCACCGCGGTCACCATCGGCGGACTGCTCGACGAGGTAGGCGACGCCGTCTCCGAGCGGCTGGCGGGGCAGGCGCCCGAGGGCCGGGACCGTCCCGCATGAGCGAACGCACCGCCGTCCTGACGCTGCGCCTCGCGGGCCCGCTCCAGTCCTGGGGCGCGTCGTCGCGCTTCGAGCGGCGCACGACGGAGCGCACGCCAACCAAGAGCGGCGTGCTCGGGCTGCTCGCCGCGGCCCAGGGCCGTGACCGCGGCGCGGACCTTTCCGACCTCGCCGCGCTCACGTTCGCCGTCCGGCTCGATCAGCCGGGCACCCGCGTCCGCGACTACCAGACCGCACATCACGGCGACACCGGCAAGTCCATGCCGGTCTCCGAACGCTTCTACCTCTCCGACGCGGTCTTCGTCGTCGCCGTCGAGGGCGGTGAAGCGTTGATCGGCGCCCTGTACGCGGCGGTGCGGTCTCCGACGTTCCTGCCGTTCCTCGGCCGCCGCTCTTGCCCGCCGTCTCGCCCGATCGACCTGGGCGTCCATCGCGGCGGTCTGTGGCGGGCGTTGGGGTCCGAGCCCTGGCAGGCATCCGCCTGGTTCCAGCGCCGCCGTGTCCGCGAGCGACGCGTCGAACTCGAAGTGATCGCCGACCTCGTCGCCGGTGACGGCCCAGGCGAGGCGATTCGGGACCAGCCGCTCAGCTTCGACCCGCGCCACCGCAGGTACGGACTGCGCAATGTCCACTCAAGTGCCGTCACCGTCGCCAATCCACTGAGCACGTCCCGCAGGACTTCCCTACCGTCGCAACACGATCCGATGGGGCTACTGGAAGACTGACCATGTTCCTGACCCGATTCCGTCTCAACACCGCGCGCATGGGCGCCCGCCGGCTGGTCGCCTCACCGCAGAGCCTGCACGCGGCCGTCATGGCGTCCTTCGCGGAGAAGCCCGACCACCAGGGCGACGGCCCCCGGGTGCTGTGGCGCCTGGACCAACAGTCCCGCAGTGAAGTGCTGCTCTATGTCGTCAGCCCCGACCGGCCCGACCTCACCCATCTGGTGGAGCAGGCAGGCTGGCCGACGACGGGCGGTTGGCAGACGAAGCCGTACGGGCCCTTTCTCGCCCGCCTCGCAGCCGACGACACCTGGGCCTTCCGGCTCACCGCGAACCCCGTGCACAGCATCCGGCGGCACGACGCCGAGCCGACCAAGCGCACCGTGCACGTCACCCCACGCCATCAGCTGGACTGGCTGCTCAAACGGCAGACAGACGCCGGTTTCGAGATCGTGGAGAAGACAGCGCGCCGGCCGGACGGCATTCCCGACGCCTGGCACGAGGTCGTCGTCCACAACCGCAGCGACCTCGCCTTCCGCAAGAGGAACGAGTCGGACGCCCGCGCGCACAAGGTGACGCTGACCCGCGTCACCTACGACGGCCGCCTCCGCGTCCTCGATCCCCATGCGCTCCGCCGCACCCTCACCTCCGGTCTCGGCAAGGCCAAGGCGTACGGCTGCGGGCTCATGACCCTGGCCCCGGCGGAGTAGCCGATGACCACGATCAGCCGGCGACCTGCTTCCAGTCCGCGACAGCTCACCCGCGTCGGTGACCGCCTGTCCTTCGTCTACCTCGAACGCTGTGTGGTGCACCGCGATGCCAACGCCATCACCGCCGAGGACGCAGAGGGAGTTCGCCACATCCCGTCGGCGACGATCGGCACGCTGCTCCTTGGCCCGGGCACGCGGATCACCCACCAGGCCATGGCGGTGCTCGGTGAGAGCGGCGCCGTGGTCGTATGGGTGGGCGAGAACGGCGTACGCTTCTACGCCGGCGGCCGGGCGCTGACCCGCTCCTCCGCTCTCGTGGAAGCCCAGGCCGTCGCCTGGGCGAATCAGCGGGCCCGACTCAATGTGGCCAGGGCCATGTACCGGCTCCGCTTTCCCGATGAGGATCCGGCCGGGTGCACCCGCCGCCAACTCCTTGGCCGTGAGGGCGATCGGGTAAAGCGTTGTTACGCGGAGCAGGCCGCCCGTACCGGTGTTCCCTGGCGCGGCCGCCGGTTCACCCCTGGCGACTTCAGCTCCGGTGACGCCCCGAACCAAGCGATCACAGCCGCTGCACAGTGCATGTACGGCATCGCCCAGACCGTGGTCGCGGCGCTGGGCTGCAGTCCAGGGCTCGGTTTTGTCCACTCGGGCCACGAACTGTCCTTCGTTCTCGACGTGGCCGACTTCTACAAGACGGACATCGGCATTCCCGTCGCCTTCGAGGTTGCCGCGGAAGGCCCGGAAGACATCGGCTCCCGAACGCGACGAGCGCTGCGTGACCGCATCAACACCACCGGGCTGCTCGACCGGTGCGTGCGCGATATCCAGATGCTGCTTGCTCCCGCAGGCGTCGACCTGCCGGACGACGGTGATCATGTCACCCTCCTGTCAGACCGGGGCACCGAGGTGGCCGCCGGCCGCAACTATGGCGACCACGGAGATGGTCAGGGCGACACCTTGACTCAGGATGTCGGGGTGCAGGACACCCTCGCGCGGGACGGCGTGATCTGGTGACGGTCATCGTCCTCACCCACTGCCCGGTCGGCCTGCGCGGCTTCCTTACCCGCTGGCTCCTGGAAATCTCGCCCGGTGTCTTCCTGGGCAGTCCGTCCGCCCGCATTCGCGACATCCTGTGGGACGAGGTTCGGCAGTACGCTGGAAACGGCCGCGCATTGCTCGCCTACTCCACCAACTCCGAACAGGGCTACGCCTTCCGCACCCACGACCACAAATGGCATCCCGTCGACCATGAGGGCCTCACCCTCATCTTCCGTCCTTCAGACCGCCCTGCTCGCTCGTCACCCACTTCAGGCTGGAGCAAGGCGTCCAAGCGCCGTCGCTTTGGCAACCGGGCGCCGTAGCTTCTTCGTCAGCGGAGTGACCTTCCGGCCATGTATGCGCGGATGGCCCGTACCGCCGACGGCTGTGTGGTGGGGGCCGCTGCGTCGTGAGTCTGGCGAGTTCGGGTTTCGGCGCTTGGTGGCTTGTACGCCGCTGTCGTCGTCCGTCCCGGGTGAATGCCGGGCACTTGGAACTGACCCCACTTCCCTTTTGTCCCGTATGTGCTTTTCTCTCATCCTTGCTGAAACAAGCGTCGCCCCTTGATAAAAGTGCAGCTCACGAAGACCGCTCCCCGCACCCGCGGGGATGAGCCCGCGCCCGACCGGACGCCGACATCGTCCCCATGCCGCTCCCCGCACCCGCGGGGATGAGCCCGGGGGTTCGGCGAGGAGGACTGCGAGGATTTCCCGCTCCCCGCACCCGCGGGGATGAGCCCTGCCGCGCCCGCATCAGGCGGCGCCGAACAGGCCGCTCCCCGCACCCGCGGGGATGAGCCCGACCAGCCTGCCGTAGGTGTGCCCGAGGGACACCGCTCCCCGCACCCGCGGGGATGAGCCCAACGACCAGCGGAAGTACGCCACCACCTGACCACCGCTCCCCGCACCCGCGGGGATGAGCCCGACTACCAGCCCCAGTGGTTCGCCGAAGAGCACCGCTCCCCGCACCCGCGGGGATGAGCCCATCGACGCGAACACCACCTCGTCCCAGATGGACCGCTCCCCGCACCCGCGGGGATGAGCCCGTGCCTGCCGCTCCGGGCCCGGAGTGAACTCGCCGCTCCCCGCACCCGCGGGGATGAGCCCAGGTTGCCCGGCACACCGAACTTGGACTGCGGCCGCTCCCCGCACCCGCGGGGATGAGCCCTGGACCGGGTTGGATTCCTTCTCCGTGGAGATCCGCTCCCCGCACCCGCGGGGATGAGCCCTGGCCGGAGCCGACACCGACAGCAGCCGCGCCCCGCTCCCCGCACCCGCGGGGATGAGCCCGCCTCGGTCAGCTCGGCGGGGTGCCCGGCGGGCCGCTCCCCGCACCCGCGGGGATGAGCCCCACAACGCCCTGACCGTGCAGCCCGGTGTCCTCCGCTCCCCGCACCCGCGGGGATGAGCCCCCAGGCGGGTATATCGGCGAGTCCACGAGCAGCCGCTCCCCGCACCCGCGGGGATGAGCCCGTGCAACTAACGGTTTCCCGTTCGACCCGAAGCCGCTCCCCGCACCCGCGGGGATGAGCCCATCGCCCAGATGATGGCGCTCAAGGCTGTCGGCCGCTCCCCGCACCCGCGGGGATGAGCCCGTCGTCATGTCCGTCGAGCAACTGCCCGAAGGCCGCTCCCCGCACCCGCGGGGATGAGCCCAGATGGGGCGCCCCGAGGTCGCCGACTGCATCCCGCTCCCCGCACCCGCGGGGATGAGCCCGACCGCGGCCGGCAGGTCCCGAAGAAGGTCGGCCGCTCCCCGCACCCGCGGGGATGAGCCCCAGGTCAACCCGCGGGAGAAGTTCGGCACCGACCGCTCCCCGCACCCGCGGGGATGAGCCCTGCGAAGGCCCGGTTCGGGACTTCGGGAGGGTCCGCTCCCCGCACCCGCGGGGATGAGCCCTGCGAAGGCCCGGTTCGGGACTTCGGGAGGGTCCGCTCCCCGCACCCGCGGGGATGAGCCCATGCGGATCATCCAGGTGTGACCGACCCCGTTCCGCTCCCCGCACCCGCGGGGATGAGCCCAGGACGCCGTCCGCGGTGATGTGGCAGGACACCCGCTCCCCGCACCCGCGGGGATGAGCCCTTGGCCAGGGCTTCGTGGACGTCGTCGTTGACCCGCTCCCCGCACCCGCGGGGATGAGCCCCCATCGGGCAACGCCTCGACAGCCTCGGCGTCCCGCTCCCCGCACCCGCGGGGATGAGCCCTGCGAAGGCCCGGTTCGGGACTTCGGGAGGGTCCGCTCCCCGCACCCGCGGGGATGAGCCTCACCCTGACGCGGGCGCGGAAGCTGACAAGTACCGCTCCCCGCACCCGCGGGGATGAGCCCTTGTGCGGGTCGCGCCCGCCGGTGCGGTCGGCCCGCTCCCCGCACCCGCGGGGATGAGCCCGTCGGTGACTCGATGCTCAAGAACGACTGGGTCCGCTCCCCGCACCCGCGGGGATGAGCCCGAGGCAGACGACACCATCGACACGGTCACGGGACACGGTCACGGCCGCTCCCCGCACCCGCGGGGATGAGCCCCCACAGCATCTTGGTGTCCGGCGTAGACCACGCCGCTCCCCGCACCCGCGGGGATGAGCCCTCGCGCAGTCGCGCTTCCGCCCCCTTCGGCAGCCGCTCCCCGCACCCGCGGGGATGAGCCCGTGGCGCCGCTGTACGCGTCGGTGATCTGACACTGCTCCCCGCACCCGCGGGGATGAGCCCGTGGACGACCTGGTGCGGTGGCTCGGCGAGCACCGCTCCCCGCACCCGCGGGGATGAGCCCGCCTCGCTACTCGCGGCGCGCTCGTAGTCCTCCCGCTCCCCGCACCCGCGGGGATGAGCCCCACCCGGCCATCACCGACAGTCTGTTCAAGGTCCGCTCCCCGCACCCGCGGGGATGAGCCCCCGAGCGACCTGGTGAAGGAGACCCTCGACCGCCGCTCCCCGCACCCGCGGGGATGAGCCCAGGACGACCACTCCGACCAGGAGCAGCGCGGTCCGCTCCCCGCACCCGCGGGGATGAGCCCGCGGCGAACTCCCGCCCTCCGAGGAGGAGCGCCGCTCCCCGCACCCGCGGGGATGAGCCCCCGGTGATCCCGCGCGCCGCGAACCGGTTGAGCCGCTCCCCGCACCCGCGGGGATGAGCCCGAATAAGGAGCACGCACTCATGGCCAACAACACCGCTCCCCGCACCCGCGGGGATGAGCCCGAACCGCCGGTGTCCCGGGCGGCGGCCCTCATCCGCTCCCCGCACCCGCGGGGATGAGCCCCGCAGGAGTGGTCTGTCGTCCGAGGCGCGCTGCCGCTCCCCGCACCCGCGGGGATGAGCCCTGCTGGTCCTCGTCGAGGCGGCGGCGCAGCGTCCGCTCCCCGCACCCGCGGGGATGAGCCCGTGGCGCCGGCGCCGGGCCCTTCGGTCTCGAGCCGCTCCCCGCACCCGCGGGGATGAGCCCGACAGGCAGCGAGACCCCCGCGCCGCCATCCGCCGCTCCCCGCACCCGCGGGGATGAGCCCGAGGCTCTCCGCGCCCAACTCGACCGCATGCGCCGCTCCCCGCACCCGCGGGGATGAGCCCGGCCCCCGACGGTGCGCGCGTGCTGGGCGAGGCCGCTCCCCGCACCCGCGGGGATGAGCCCGTCACCGTGCCGTACCCCGTTCTGTCCGACGTCCGCTCCCCGCACCCGCGGGGATGAGCCCTGCTCATGCTGGTCGAGCAGCTCCGCGGATCCCCGCTCCCCGCACCCGCGGGGATGAGCCCCACGCGGGGGGCGGGGACCCGGCGGTCTTGGACCGCTCCCCGCACCCGCGGGGATGAGACCGAGTCGGTCACCAGCTCCACCACGCTCCAGGACCGCTCCCCGCACCCGCGGGGATGAGCCCGGCCCCGCGCAGCACACGGCACCGACCAGCAGCCGCTCCCCGCACCCGCGGGGATGAGCCCCAGGCCCGGTACGAGCGGGAGGAGAAGGAGCGCCGCTCCCCGCACCCGCGGGGATGAGCCCAAGGGCGGGGTCGGCAAGACGACGACGGCCGTCCCCTCCCCGCACCCGCGGGGATGAGCCCACCCGCGAATGGCTGCTCTCACAGCTCGGCCGCCGCTCCCCGCACCGGCGGGGATGAGCCCACGTGGACCCGCACATGGTGGCTGCGTGGATCCGCTCCCCGCACCCGCGGGGATGAGCCCTTGATCCCGTACCAAGGTGCGGTGACGCACAGCCGCTCCCCGCACCCGCGGGGATGACCCCAGGCCGGAGGCCAGCAGCATCAGCCACGACTGCCGCTCTCGCACTCGGACTGGGTGCGGGCATACGTCGTCCGTTGTGGGCGGCTTCGGCCGCGTCGTCCCGGGCCTGCGTTGGTCCGGCAAGGCCACCGTCGAGACAGCGGAGGGCGAGTTCGGCCAGTACTACGGGCTGAGGTCCCTGCCGCTGTGCTGTAGCGCTGCCGGGAGTCCGCAGCCAGCGCGAGTGGCTGCGGACTCCTGTCCGTTGTGGGCCTGGTCAGCAAACCCTGGCGAACGGGTCATGGTTCCGTCACCGAGGTAGCCCGCCGCGGGGTTGGCCGCGAGCAAGGCGGACAGGGATGGGTCGGCCTCGTGGCGGCCAGGCTGTCTATGTCGCCGGTGACGCGTCGTCTGGGGTGTGACCTGGTGCTCAGGCCAGGGCTTTCGACCTGGGCTTGCCATCAGATGGTGCTGAGGCCAAGGCCAATGCAGACCGTAGGAGTTGGCCTGCGTATTCCTCTGGTGGGAGGTTGGACGCCTTGGACTGTTGCAGCAGTGCCGCGTGTTCCCGTGGTTGCAGTGGTACGCGCAGGACCGGGCAGCGGGTGAGCTGGAGGCTCTGCGGCGTGCAGGGCTGTCCGAGGTGTTCGGACAGGAGGTCGGCGAGGAGCTGGTGGACCGGTGGTCGTGGTTTCTCGCCGCAGCGCAGCCAGCGGCCGACCCTGGTGTGGTCGACGGCGATACCTGTGTAGCCGAGCTTCGCGGCGTGTTTGTTGAGCCGCCGGGCGGTCTCGCTGTTGCTCCAGCCCGCGGCCGAGAGTGCCAGGGCGAGCGCGTAGTTGAGTGGCACGTTGGGTCTCCCGTTGCCGGTGTGGCGGTAGCGCAGTCGTGGTTGGGGGTGCGAAGGGTTTCGCACCCCTGCAGGTGCTGGCAGTGCCCGAGGCCGGGCCGGGACCGTGGTGGGCGGCGCCCGGGATGCGGGTGCCTCCGCATGCGGGGCGGCTCGCGTCGCCCGGAGGAGGTCGTTTCATGTGTGAGACCGCAGTGCCGAAGGATTCCCCGACGCCGTCGCCGACAGGCCCGGCCGACCTGCGCCGCGCCCACTTCGTGGGCATCGCAGGTATGGGCATGCTGCCGCTGGCCCGCCTGTGCCTCGAACGCGGCCACATCGTGTCCGGCAGCGACGCCAGGCACACCGAGGCGCTCGAGGTCCTGGCATCGATGGGAGCGACGGTGCACCGCCGGCACGCGGCCGGGCATGTGCCGGCGGACGCGACTGCCGTGGTGTTCACGTCCGCGATCGGCCGAGAGAACCCGGAGATCGCCCAGGCACGCAGGCTCGGTATCCCCCTGGTGCACCGTTCGCAGGCGCTGAACGAGCTCATGGTCGGCCGGACCGCGGTCGGGGTGACCGGCACCCACGGCAAGACCAGCACCACCGGCATGATCGCCACAGCGCTGAGCCGGATGGGGCATGACCCCTCCTACGCGCTGGGCGGCGACCTGAACGGCCCCGCCAGCGGAAGCCGGCTGGGTGCAGGAGCGGTGATGGTGGCCGAGGTCGATGAGTCCGACCGCAGCCTCCTGGCCGTGTCCGTGAACGTCGCCGTGATCACAGACCTCGAGCACGACCACCCGGAGACCTACGCCGACGTGGCGGAACACGTCAACGCCTACGCCGCGTTCGTGGCGGGCATGCGGCGCGACGGAACGGTGGTGCTCAACGCCGACCGCCCGGCCAGCCGCGACTTGGCCCGGCGACTGGCCACCGACTGCAGAGGGCTGCGGCTGATCACCTTCGGACAAGCCGACGACGCCGACTACCGCATCAGCAATCCGAGCAGCGGCCCGGAGGGGGCCAGGGCGACGCTGACGGTCCCGGGCGGCCGCGAGCTCCCGCTGCGCCTGACCGTCCCCGGGGTGCATCAGCTCCGCAATGCGGCCGCCGCGGTGGCGGCCGCATGTGCCACGGGGGTGGATGCGGCCGTGATGGTGCGAGCGCTGGCCGGGTTCGCTGGAGTGGAGCGCAGATTCAGTGCGCTGGGCACCGCGGCGGGTGTGCAGGTCTACGCCTCCTACGCTCATCACCCCACGGCGGTTGCCGCGGACCTGGCCGGCGCCCGGTCCGTGGCCGGGGCGGGGCGGGCCCTGGCGGTGTTCCAGCCTGCCTCGCAGGCCCGGCTGGCGGTGTTCTGCGAGGGCTTCGGGACCGCGTTGGCCGGCGCCGATCAGGTTGTGATCACCGGGAACGTCCCGGCGCTCCACCCGGCCGTGCTGCAGGATCTGGCTGCGGCCGTCAGGAGAGCCGGTGGTGAGCCGGCCGGGCTGGAGGTTGAGCGTTCGGCCGCGGCGCAGTCCGTCGCCGCGGCCGCCCGGCCGGGTGATGTGATCGTGCTGATCGGCACCGGTGACCTGGCCGAGGAGGGCCGAAGTGTCGTGGACCGCTTGGCCCGGACCGCTGGTTGTGGTGTGAGCGCGGCCTAACCGGCTGCGGGTTCGGCGTCCGGCTGCAGCAGCTTGTCGGCCAGCTGCTGCAGCTGGACACTCCGGCTGGCCTTGACCAGGACCACGTCTCCGGTACGCAAAGTGGAGCGCAGCAGGGCCAGGGCGGTGTCCTGGTCGGGGAGGTGAAGGGCTGCTGCGGCTCCGGCGCTGGTTGCGGCCTGCTGCATCCACTGGGCTTCCTCCCCTCCGATCGCGATGAACTGGTCCAGGCCGAGCTCGGCAACCATGTGGCCCACCCCTTCGTGCGCGGATCGGGAGTCGGCGCCGAGCTCGTTCATGTGCCCGAGGACGGCGACGGTGCGCCGGTCGCGGCCGCGACCGATCGCGGCGAGGGCTTTGAGGGACTCGTGCATGGAATCGGGGTTGGCGTTGTAGGCATCGTTGATGACCGTCACGCCGTCGGCGAGCTCGTGGACCTCCATGCGCCAGCGGGACTGCACGGTGGCCTGTCCGAGCAGGGACGCGGTCTGCTGCGGGGTCAGGCCGGCTTCCCGGGCGACCGCCGCTGCGGCGAGGGCGTTGGAGACGTGGTGGCCGCCGACGAGCTGGAGCTCCACCGGTGCGGTGCCTTCGGGGGTGAGAAGGGTGAAGGTGGGCTGTCCGAAGTCGTTGAGCTGGACATCACGGGCACGCACCGTGGCGTCGGCCCGCTGGCCGAAGGTGACGATGCGGCCCAGTGTGCGCGGTGCCATGGCCCGGACGAGGGGGTCGTCGGCGTTGAGGACGGCGAGTCCGCCGGGCGGGAGGGCCTCGATGAGTTCGCCCTTGGCCTGGGCGATGTTCTGGCGGCCTCCGAACTCGCCGACGTGAGCGGTGCCGACGTTGAGGACGACGGAGATGTCCGGGCGGGCGATCTCGGTCAGGTCGCGGATGTGACCCACGCCGCGGGCTCCCATCTCCAGCACCAGGTAGCGGGTGGTGGCGTCTGCCCTGGTCACGGTCACGGGCAGACCGATCTCGTTGTTGAAGCTCTGGTGGGTCGCGACGGTCGGGCCTGCGACGGTCAGCAGATGGGCGATGAGGTCCTTGGTGGAGGTCTTGCCTGCGGATCCGGTGACTGCGACCACCTGCGTGCCGGTCAGCTGCCGGGCGAGGTGCCGGGCGAGCAGAGCGAAGGCGGCGAGGACGTCCGGGACGATGACGGCGGGTACGCCGACCTGCCGGTTCGCGAGGATCGCCACGGCGCCGCGAGCGGCTGCCGCAGGGGCGTGGTCATGGCCGTCGCCCGTATTGCCGGCCAGGGCCACGAACAGGCTGCCGGGCGTGGCCTCGCGGGAGTCGAACACCACCGGGGCGGACACGATCGAATCGGGGTCGGGAACATCGGCCAGCCGGCCGTTGCAGACGCGGGCGATCTGCGCCACAGACATGGGAAGCACGAGAAGGTTTCCTTCCTGTTCGGGGTGTTTTGTCAGGACGCTACGGGCCGGGTGGTCGCGTATCCGCCCGGCGTGCCGTTGACGGTCACCGTGAGGTCCAGGGCGATGCCGCGGGCGCCGAAGAAGCGTCCGAACTCGGCGACGGGCAGCCGGGCTCTGCGGGTCTGCTCGGTGTGCCCGGAGGGGTTGTTGTAGAGGATCGAACCGTCCTGGTGACCGATGGCCAGCACCAGATGGCCGCCCCGGCGCGGGGGAGTATGGTCCGGACGCCGGATCTCCTTGGAGACCGACGCCATCACCATCTGGCCTCGCTCCAACAGGTCCACGAGGGAGTCCAGGGGCAGTTCGCGGTGCACCGTGGCCGGCAGGCCGTGGCATTCGTCCGCGTACTGCGTGAACGGCGCGTAGATCAGCCCTTTGATCTCCCCACCCCCGGCGGTGGTGTAGGCGCCGTAGGGCCGCGCGCCGGCCAGGAGTTGGAAGAGGCTGGGGGCCTGGCCATCGCGGTGCAGCAAGACCATCCGCAGGCACGCCATACCGCACAGATGCCGGCACCACCGCCGGTACGCCCGCTGTGTCGGGGCTCCGGACTCAGCCCACCGTGGGTCCTCGGCCGGATCGTGCCCCTCGTAGGTGATGGCACCGATCAGGTCGGGGCTGGCGTACTGGGTGACGACCGGGACCGGCTCGTGCGGCGGCCGGGGTGAAGACGAACTGGCCGTCAGGGGTTCAGTGCAGCACGGGTGTGTCACGGGGGCTGGGCTCCGTTCGGTCCAGGACCAGGGTGATCAGTCGGTTGTAGGTGTCCCAGTCGACGTTTCCGCCGGAGAGGATCACGCCCACCGGACCGTCGGGCAGCCGGTCCACGCACGCGAGGAGCCCGGCGAACCCGGTAGCGGCCGAGGGTTCGGCGACACTGCGGTAATGCCGCCACAGGTGTGCCATGGACTCGGCGATCGCACGGTCGGGCACGGCTACCACGTCGTGCAGCATGCGCTGGTTGATCTCCCACGGAAGCGAGGAGGGAGTGGTGTGGCCCAGACCGTCGGCGATGGTCACCGGTGCGCTGATCCGGACGGGCTGCCCTCGGCGCAGGGAGCGGCGGGTGTCGTCGGCCGTGGCCGGCTCGGCCCCGACGATCCGTATGCGCGGATGGTGGGCGCGCGCGGCCAGTGCGGTGCCGGCGGCGAGCCCGCCACCGCCGACAGGGACCACGATGGTCACCAGGTCCGGCGCATCCTGAAGCATCTCCCAGGCTGCCGTGCCTGCCCCGGCGATGACTGGCCGGGAGTCGGAGGAGGGCACTACCGTCAGGCCCTCACGGTGTGCGTGTTCGGCCACGAGAGCGTCCCGGTTTCCGGTGTGCCGGTCGTAGGTGAGGACGCGCGCTCCGAGGGCTTGGACTGCCTGACGTTTCACTGCCGGTGTGTCGTTCGGGATCACCACCGTCGCACGCGTCTTGAACAGCGTGGCCGCGAGTGCCAGCGCTTGACCGTGATTGCCCGACGACGCGCCGATCACCCCACGCAGACGGGCGTGTGCACCCATCGTCGACAGGGCGGTGTACGCGCCGCGGAACTTGAAGGAGCCGGTGCGCTGGAGGTTCTCGGCCTTGACCAGGACACGGCGCCCGAGCAGTTCATCCATGGTCGGAGAGGAGAGCAACGGTGTGCGAACAGCGATGCCGTCCAGGTGTGCAAGGGCGAGCCGCACGTCGTCAGGCTGCATGGGCAGGGGATCCGGCTGCGTTGGCCGGCGGTGGTTCACGGCTGGACCTTGCGGTCGGTGCGGGCGCTGCGCACGACGTGGGCGATCAGCTGGTCGTAGCCGAGCTCGCGGGCTGCGGCCATCCGGGCGAGATTTCCGGTCTCGGACAGGCCGGGCAGGGTATTGACCTCGAGCCACAGCACCTCGCCATGGTCGGCGACGATGAAGTCGTGCCGACTGTACGCGTGGCAGCCCAGCGCCTGGTGCGCGGTCAGGGCCTGTCGGTGCAGGGCCTGTTCCAAGTCGGCGGAGAGGTTGGCGGGGCAGTGGTACCGGCAAGTGGTCTGACCGCGTTTGGCTTCGTAGCTGTAGACCTCGTCGGGTGCGTCGGGGAGTTCGGCTTCGAGGGCGGGCAGGACGTGCGGGGCGCCACTCGGAGCCTGCAGGATGCCGATACTGACCGGCCGGCCGGGATGGAACCGCTCGGCCATCACGTGGCCGGGTGGGGCTGCCCGGATGGCCTGGAGCAGATCGTGGGCCGTGTGCGCGGTGTGCAGCCCGATGGAGCCGCCCTCGCTGATGGGCTTGATGATGACCGGCAAGCCGAGCAGCCGTTCGATGCGATCGGCTTCGAAGGCGGCCCCGCGCGTGGGCTCGATGACGGTGCTTGCGGGCGCCTGGACACCCGCGGCCCGGACGATGGTCTTCGCGATGACCTTGTGCATGCCGGCTGCCGACGCCAGCACACCGGACCCGGTGTAGTCGATGCCGAGGGTCTCCAGCAGCCCCTGTAATCTGCCGTCCTCGGCTCCACGACCGGCGATCGCGAGGACCGCGAGTCCGATCCCCGCCAGATCACTCAGGAGGGTTTCCCGGTTCTTCAGATCGATCCACCGGGTTTTGACGCCTTGCCGGGCAAGGGAATCCATGACGGCGTGACCCGACAGCAGAGCGCGGTCCCGCTCCTTGGACCAGCCGCCGGAGATGACGGCGACCGGCGCCGGAAAGTCGGCAGGGGAGAGCAGTTCGACATTCACGGGCGGAGCTCCTTGAGGGTGGGCAGCGAAGCGGCGCGCAGCGCCTGCATCTGCTGTTCGAGCGGGCGCAGGCCGATCGAGGCTCGGCGGGCATCGACGGTGGCTTCGTCACGGATCGGGTACGGGCGGCCGAGCACGGTGTTGATGCAGGTGCCATAGGTCTGCGGATTGCCCTGCTGGGCCTCGCAGTGGTCCTGGATGTAGGCGCGGTGGACACCGGAGCAGTGCCCCGCTTCGGTGGCGTCGTCGATCAGATGACCGCAATGGAGCTGGAAGCGTAGATCGCCTGCGTGCAGCAAGATCGTCAAGGCGGCGGTGCAGGCCTCGTCGCCTACGAGCGCGCGGGTCGGCCACCCGTGCCGCTCAACGATCTGCTTGAGGGCCTGCGCATTCTCGCTGTGGCATCGCGCAAGGAGTTCGCGGCGGTGCTTGGCCGGCACCCGGAGCAAGTCCGCCGACAGGCGCCTGTCCTCTCGCGCCCGGCGGATCAGCTTACGGCCGAGCACTGCCGCCAGCTCACAGGAGAGGCTGTACCCGCCGCTCGTCGAGGCCGCCTCAGCGTTGCTGAGCTGCTCGCTCACTGCCCATCTCCCACACCAGGCCCGAGCAGCTTCCAGGCGTGCCCGAGTCCCACGAGGTGCGCAGTGTCGATTGCCTCTGCCTTATCTAGGAGGGCTTTCAGCAAGGCGGTGACATTCGGGAGCTGTAGCGACGTGGCGGTCGCGATATCGCTGTACTCGGAGTGTTCGGCGACGGCCCGAAGCAGCAGCTCCTGGTCGGTGAAGTCCGGGGCCGGCCGCGTCACGCTCGGCGGGGAGACCTGGCCGGTGGAGAGCGCCGCGTGGACCCGAGGGGTACGGCCGGTGGCACCGAGCTTGTCCCCGATGTGCTTCAGGCGCCTGCTGACGGTGGTCGCCTTGATGCCCGTCAGGCTGGGGGCCTGCTGGTTGGTGTGCCCGGCGGCGACGTGAGCCTTGATGCCGTTCTCTGCGGGTGTCAACTGGTTGAGCTCGGCGGTGGAAAGGGTTTTCACGGGCATGAAGAGCTCCAGGAGGTGAATGTTCAGGTAGTGGGCAGAAGGGGCGGCGGATCGGGCCTCACTTGGTGTCCCGCGGCAGCCCCCGGCGGCTGCGCTCTGCGGAGGTCAGGGACCCTTGTTCGTGATCACGAGCGGCACCAGTAGTCCGGCACCAACTGCGACGATGAGGAACTGCAGGCACCACTGACGCCAGCCCCAGCCCCGATCGTCCATCCAACGGTCAGCTCGCTTCACGGCGCGGTCTCCCTCTTGACCAGGCCGACGAGGGCTGCTCACGCAGCGAACCACTCGAGCTGCTGCTCTACGTCGGCATCGCGGCTCACCGCGCTCCGGTCGTAGACGGCGACACCGTCCGCCTGGCCGTCAGCTCGGTGGCAGCGTGCGACCATTACGGCCTCCCCGCGGGGAGACGGAACTCGCACCATGTCGTCAGCCCGTCATCGCTGACACCCCAGTCCTGCGCGAGAACGGAGACGAGGAACAGACCGCGACCGGATACGTCATCGTCGTCCGCGTAGTGGACAACAGGGCGGCCCGGACTCCCGTCGGTGACCTCGACACGCAGCTTGCATCCGCTGCACCGAACGAGCAGACCGACATCGCCGGAGCCGTGCTGGACGGCGTTGGTGACCAGTTCGGAGACAGCGAGGACGACGTCCGCAGCCACGGGCCCGCGCAGGTTCCACGACCGCAGAGATGCCGAAGTGATCCGGCGCATCTGGGCGACGCGTGCGAGGTCGGGGAGGAAGACCACCGCAAAGGATCGCGAGGCCTTCGACAGGGGATCCACAGAGACCGGCATGGCGGCGGTGGTGGGGCTCATCGAAGGCCTCCCGAACGGTCATTGCAGGGGGGAACGGGAGGTGCACCGGGGATCGAGCGCGCGGTGGACCACGCTCCCTCACCCACCGGATGACTTCGGGCGGTGACAAGTGAACGGCTCGTGTGGATGACCGCGTCAACGAGCCCGCCTGGCTCAGCGAGTTCCCTCACGCCGCGTTGCGGCCGCGCCATCTGCTGGTCCTCGCCGGCAACGCCGGTCACGCTGTCGTTCTCCACTGCGGGGAGTTGTGGCGTTACGAGCGTCAACACTGCGGGGAACGGCCGGTTCACCAAGGCTGTCATCCCACCACCTCCTGGTTCCGTGGCCATGCCGCGGTTCTCCATCCGACAGGGCTGGAGAGCCCGCCCGTTGCCACTCAGCAGCTTGTCGAGCCTTCGATGAGCAGGATTCGTTCTCGCGCCGCAGGCGAGCAACCGTGATGGGGCGCTGATCAGTGACATCAGCGGTGAGCAGTCACTGATTCAGTCACCGAAAGCGAAGAATGCGTCACTGATTTGGCGTGGAGCCGACGGTGCGTCACTAAACTCAGTGTGAAAGGAGCCCGGTGAGGGAGGGGCCGATGGACCTCAAGTCGCACCGTCCGTCCTGCGCGAAGGAGCTCCGCGAACAGGTCGGCAACCGCGGGGAGCCGGTCGGCCGACTGGCGCAGGCCATCCACGCGCACTGTGCGGTATCCCTGCTACGCGCTCAGCGCCTGGCCCGGGGATTGACTTTGAAGGAAGCTGCTGACGGCCTGAACAACCTCGCCGAAGGCCGCGCTGACGCTCCCCGAGCCAACGGTGACCAGCTCGGACACTGGGAAACCGGACGTCACCATCCACGTTCGGCAACCCTCGGGCTGCTGTGCGAGTTCTACGCCTGCACAGCTCAGGACCTGGGCTTTGGAAACGCGGCTGACGCCGTCCGGGCCCCTTCGAGCACCACCCTCGTCCGGGGCAATGAGCCCCTGCCTCCGTACGTGACCCGGCGGACGTCGTGCACGACAGATTCCCTTGAACACCAAGTGGACTCAGCCCGACGCTCGATGGACCGCACTCTGGCGGTCAGCACGGTCAGTGCAACCCAGCTCGACTTGCTCGATGAACAGGTCCTCTGGTCCCGGGAGCGGTACGTCTACACCCCTCCCGCATCGATGATCACCGTGCTGCTCGGCCATCTGTCCGAAGTCGAGGACCTGGCAGCACACCGGCAGCCGGCCGCGATCCAGGTCCGGCTTTCGGAGCTGACGGCGACGCTCGCCACACTGATCGCTGACGCTCTCATGAAGCTTGGTCAGCTACCAAGGTCACAGGCCTGGTATGCGACCGCACGCAACGCTGCCGATGACAGCGGTAATACCGAGCTCCGGGCAAGAGTTCGGGCGCAAGCCGCGATGCTGCCGTTCTACTACGGCCCTCTGGAAGCGGCCGTCACTCTGTCCCGAGAGGCCCGCATCATCTGCCGTGGCCGGCCCAGCTCCACCGCGGCCTTCGCCTCGGCTGCGGAAGCCCGCGCCCTGGCAAGGCTGGGCGACATGGCGGGCGCGGAGACTGCACTGGGGTGCGCCGTCGCTGCGTTCGAGTAGAGCAAGTCCGGATCCCAGGCCGACAACGATGCCTTTGGCTTCCCAGAGCGACGGCTGCGGCTGTACGAGAGTGGAACCCTGACGGCTCTCGGCCGGACCAGCCAGGCTCGGCGCGTACAGGAAGAGGCACTCGGCCTCTACCCGACGAAGACCGGTATCGACCCGGCGCTCCTCAACTTCGAGACGGCCATCTGCCTGGCACACGATCGCAGCCCGGCAGAGGCGTGTCAGCTTGCCGGAACCACCTTTCTGCGGATCGCCCCCGAGCACCGGACACCGATCGTGGAGCAGCGGGCCCGTGAGGTCTTCGGAGCACTCCCCTCGGGTGCGGAAAGCGGCCGCGCCGCACGGGAGCTCCACGAAATCCTCGCTCTTCCTCCCGGAAGGATGTGACAGCGGCGCGGCCGTCGGCGAGTCTGGACCGCATGAGAGACGCGGCTCCGACCCCTGGTGGGTTCGACGAATTCGAGATGCACCAGGTCCTGGAGCAAGGGTGCGCGGCCACCGGCCTCGACTGCTCCGACGCCCGCCTCCTCCGGGGACAGACGAACGCGGTCATCCTCCTTGAGAAGGAGCAGGTCGTCGTCAAGGTCGCCCGAAAGGGATCTCGCATCGAGGACGTCGCGCGTACAGTGACGTTCGTCCGCTGGCTCATGGAAGCCGGCTTCCCCACCGTCCCCCTGCATCCCCTCGACCAGCCAGTTGTTGTCGGTCGGCACGCCATGACCTTCTGGTCGTACCTGCCCCAGCCGGATCACCCGGTCGCCGCGGCACAGCTCGCCAAGCCCCTGTCCGGACTCCACGCGATCACCGCACCCCCTGTGCCTCTGCCGAATCACGACAACCTCGCGGCGATCCGCCGGTCGCTCACGGCGATCACCTGCCTTCCCGAAAGCACGCTGGCGGTCATGGCCGAGTACGCAGACCAGCTCGAATCAGATCTGTGCGCAGTGAAGTTCGAGCTGCCGGAAGGGGTGATGCAGGGCGACCCACAGCACCGCAACGCCCTCCACGTCGGTGGAGGTGATGCCGTCCTCTGCGACTGGGACGCCGTGGCCCTCGGACAGCCGGAGTGGGACCTTGTCACTGTGGAGGTGCATTGCCGACGCTTCGGACACGGCCGAGATCACTACGAAGCATTTGCAGACGCCTACGGGTGGGACGTCACGTCCTGGCCGGGATACCGGACCTTGGCCGCGATTCGCGAGCTGCGGATGATCACGACAAACGCTCGGAAGATCCGCCACGCACCACATAGCTTGCGAGAGATCGAGCAGCGAGTGCACGGGCTCATGAGCCAGGATGCATTTCTGCAATGGAACATCCTCTGACTCACCAGCGGACGCGTCGTCCACCTGTCGTCAAACCATCGTTTGCCTAAGGCTCCGGGCTGCGGCTGGGATGGCCCACGCCTGGTGAGAGCCTCGTCGGCAAAGGTCGCGAAGCCGAGACTGATCAGCTCGGCTGCTGCTGCCTCCCTGCCACCGGCGCCAGGGTCCACAGGAATCTTGAGCTGCTCTGTCGGCACCCGGCTGTAGTAGAGCCCGGTGCAGCCCCCGCGGGAAGACGGGCTGCTGGATGGCCACCTACAGCCGGGCGAGGGCGCCGAGGTCCGCCTTGTTGAGGCTCTCTGAAAATCCCGCCGACGCTCGCCGTGTGCGCCAGACCTGCTCTTGTCCTCACCCCTGTATGGCGGCCATGTTCATGCCGTGCGGTTGGCACAGGGTCACCCGAAGTCGGCGGCGTGGTCGGACACCCATTGGCGGTAGGTGCGGGCGGGTGTGCCGGTGACCGTTTCGACTGTGGAGGTGATGCTCGGGCGAGGGGGCGGCGAGCCGCCGGTGGCCTGGATCTTCTTGGCGCTGGGCACCTGCTCGGCCGGATCGCTCAGCCCCGGCACGTGGACCGAGCCCTTGTCGCCGCCGTCCAGGATGGCCTTCACCTGAGCGGCGACAGCTGCGGCATCCACAGGCCGTGCACTGTCAGTCGAGCAGGAGGCCGACGCGGCCTCGGCGCCAAAGGCGAGGACGGGAGCGGCCAGCAGCAGCGGACCGGTTGCGCAGAGGCCGACAACGGCTCCAGTGGTCTTCTTCACCGCCGCCGCCGTTCACCAAGGTGGGGGCGATGGCCGGGTGCCGGTGATGGGTCGGGGCTATGGGGTATCAGGGCATCGCAGCGGCTCCTCGGTGTTCGCAGGAGACGCGGTGCCGACTTCTCGTGCAAAGGCGTCGGCATCGCGCCGATGTGAATCAGCCTGTCGGGCGGGCCCGGGTCAACGGAGTTGGTTGCTCCCGGACGCTGGTCTCAGGTCACGCGCGGCAGCCAGCCGCGCTCGTAATCTCAGGCAGTACACCGGGCTCCTGACGGCGTGGGGGATGAGACGCAACGTGCCTTCCGCGCAGCTCGTTCGGACGAGATAGCACGAATAAGCACAGGTCAACGGGGGTGAAGTGAGGCTTCGGCCCGCCGGCGACAGGACGAGACAGTAGACCGGTATTCCGGCCGCACCAACGATTCCCGGCCCCCTCCCGGAGCGCGGCTCAGCTCATGAGGTCCGGCCGGAAATCACGCCTAACATCCGGCACCACCCGCCCCGACGAGCGTTGTTGAACGCCGTCCGGAGTGGCCCCCCAGCCCCGCCATGCCCTGAAGGAGGCCCTTCTCATGAGCTACACGGTGCACCGAGGCGACGCCCTCACCGTGCTCAAGCCCCTCCCGGACGAGAGCGTCAGGGCGGTGATCATCGACCCGCCGTACAACTCCGGCGGGCGTTCGGACCGCACCGGTCGCACCGCGCGACCCAAGTACGTGACCAGCAACTCGGCGCACCATCTCGCCAACTTCCCCGGTGAGAACCGCGATCAGCGCTCCTACCAAGCCTGGCTGACCGAGCTGCTGACGGAGGCGTACCGGGCAGCGACCGATGGGGATCCGCGCCCCATGACGGGGCATCTTGGGGGTCTGGCAGCCTCATATGAGAAGCCTCGGTGTGAACGCGTAGTCTGTGGCGTGGAGGCATCTCAGGTGAATGCATTCCTTTCTGTCCCGTATGCCCTTTTCTCTCAACCTTGCTGAAACAAGCGTCGCCCCTTGATAAATGTGCAGCTCACGCAGCCCGCTCCCCGCACCCGCGGGGATGAGCCCGCTTCGGTGCAGCCGATGCGGGCCAGGTAGGCCCGCTCCCCGCACCCGCGGGGATGAGCCAATGGCACGAGGCTGGGCACACAGGGCCGGCGGCCGCTCCCCGCACCCGCGGGGATGAGCCCGACGTCCCAGACGTCGTGGTCCAGCACGGCGGCCGCTCCCCGCACCCGCGGGGATGAGCCCCGCCCGCCGGACCCTCCGAGGGGGGCGGTCCGCCGCTCCCCGCACCCGCGGGGATGAGCCCACGTCGTCGCCCAGCTCGCGCAGCAGCTTGGCCCGCTCCCCGCACCCGCGGGGATGAGCCCCCCCTTGCCCGGCGGGCGCGGTGCCTGCCGACCCGCTCCCCGCACCCGCGGGGATGAGCCCGCAGCTCGCCGAACGACGGCGACGGGCTGGAGCCGCTCCCCGCACCCGCGGGGATGAGCCCAGCCAGGAGCTACCCGACGGCTGGGCTTGGGACCGCTCCCCGCACCCGCGGGGATGAGCCCGCGGGGAACAAGACGAACTCTGACAACCGCGGCCGCTCCCCGCACCCGCGGGGATGAGCCCGGCAGGGGTCCTGACGGCGCTCTATGGCCGTCTCCGCTCCCCGCACCCGCGGGGATGAGCCCGTCACGGCCAGGAAGTGGGCGGAGCGCCTGGTCCGCTCCCCGCACCCGCGGGGATGAGCCCATCCGCCCCATCCGCCACCGGGACGCCGCTGCCGCTCCCCGCACCCGCGGGGATGAGCCCTGATCGTCCTGGATGATGCATTCCGAGGACAGCCGCTCCCCGCACCCGCGGGGATGAGCCCCGCCCTGCGCACCAACGTCATCCAGGGCGGCACCGCTCCCCGCACCCGCGGGGATGAGCCCGGGCCGGGCCCGGCGGCCGGCTGGTGGGAGAGCCGCTCCCCGCACCCGCGGGGATGAGCCCGCCCGGCCAGTCCGCCCGATACGGTCGAATCTCCGCTCCCCGCACCCGCGGGGATGAGCCCAACCGCTCGGCGGTCCGCAACTGGCGGCCCAACCGCTCCCCGCACCCGCGGGGATGAGCCCGCGGCCTCGGCCCGGCGCAGCAACTCCGCTGTCCGCTCCCCGCACCCGCGGGGATGAGCCCGAGGACGGCAGCCACAGCCCGGCCTTCGACGACCGCTCCCCGCACCCGCGGGGATGAGCCCTACCTGCGACGCACGGCGCGCCTGCTCGCCCTCCGCTCCCCGCACCCGCGGGGATGAGCCCGTCGCGTCCAAGTGCGACGGCTTCGGGCACCGCCGCTCCTTGCACCCGCGGGGATGAGCCCAAGTTCTACGGCGCCGGCTCCTGGGACATCGCCCGCTCCCCGCACCCGCGGGGATGAGCCCCTCCGCTGCACGGACACACGCAGAGGCATGCCCCGCTCCCCGCACCCGCGGGGATGAGCCCCTGATCCGGCGGTTGCTGATCGAGGCGCCGCCCCGCTCCCCGCACCCGCGGGGATGAGCCCAGTCCCGCCCACCGCACGCGCGAGGCGCGCCGCTGCTCCCCGCACCCGCGGGGATGAGCCCGAGGTCCACAACCGGATCGTCGAGCTCTCCGGCCGCTTCCCGCACCCGCGGGGATGAGCCCGGCATCGACCCGAAGCTGACGTCACGCCTTGGCGCGGAACCCTGACCACCACCAGTTCCAGGGGCGGTTTGCTACCGGCGGGCCGCCGTTTCGGAGGGCAGTTCGTCGAAGCGGTCGCGGTACTCGGCGGCGAAGCGGCCCAGGTGGGAGACGCCCCACCGATAGGCGATGGTGCTGACGTGATCGGTGGAGGTGAGGACGTCCTCGCGGATCCGGTCCAGTCGCAGATTGCGCACGTAGGTGAGGGGAGACAGTCCGAGTTGGGTGCGGAATGCGGAGCTGACGGTCCGTGGGCTGCAGTCTGCGGCGGCGGCGATGCCGCTGAGGGTGAGGCGTTCCGAGAGGTTCGTTTCGATGAAGGAGAGAGCCGCGCGTACCGAGCGCGGGTGACTGGGGTGAGGGCCGTCTTGAAGCTCGCCGATATGCGTATGGGGCTGGGCCAGCAGCAGGGCGGTGGCAATGCACCGCAGCTGGCTGCGCGGCAGCTCCGCACGCTGGAACAAGGGGTCTCCTGAGTCCAGCTGCTCCACGAGGGAATGCACCAGCAGCCGCACCGCCCGGCCCTTGGGTTTGGCCAGGTCCAGGGCGAAGTCGAAGCGTACGGTGGATGTCGGCAGTTGCCCGGTGAGCGCGGCGAACTCCTGGTCGACGAGGGCGGCATCGATCCGCAGACCCAGAAAACGCGTCCGGCTGCGGGCGGGGCGCAGCTCCTGAGTGTCTCCGGGGTTGACGACTCCTGCGGTGGCCTTGTCGAGGGTCGCGTGCAGGCTGCCGCAGGTCGCCGCGATGGCGCCGGAAACACCTATGTTGACGAAGTAGGAGCGGCGGCGGCCGGACGCCGAAGCGACGCGGACGTCGAGTGGCGAGGCGAAGTAGCCGACCGCGAAGTCGGAGGCGGCGACGCCGCGCAGTTCGTGCTCTCCGCCGGCCAGGCCGTCCAGCGGAGAGGTGGTGATCGAGCCGCCGAACAGTCGGGTGGCAGCGTTGAGCAGATCGACCGGGTTCCGAGATTTGGTGATGCGGAACGTGTGCAGGGGAGTGGTCACAGCTTCACGCGTAAATGACGGCGTCATGGTGGGAACTCCTTTTGCGGCCGGATGTTGGCCACCTCGGTCCGAGGACGCTCAGATCGGCGGGGCGACGAACAGCCCGGGGTCGACGTCATTGTGGGATTTGGCGGCAATGTATTCGTTCATCTCGTTGGCCGTGCCCCACTGGTCGGCGTTGGCCGGGTCCGTCAGGTCGAAGAGGTGTGGATGCCAGGTGTCCTCGTCCACGACTTCGAGCTCGGTGGTGTACTCGACGGTGTTGCCCGCCCGGTCGAGGTAGTAACTGAAGGAGTTGTCACCGGCGCGGTGCCGGCCCGGACCCCACAGGCGCTCGATGCCCAGTCGCTGCATCCGGCCCGTGCCGCGCAGGAACTCGTCCACCCCGCGCATCTCGAAGGACGCGTGGTGGAAGGCCGCATGCGGGCCGCGGACGATGCCGAAGCTGTGGTGGTAGGTGTTGCAGCGCAGGAACCACATCATCTCGCCGCGGCCGCCGATGCACAGGGTGTCCGAGAGCCGGAAGCCGAGATGCTTGATGTACCAGGCCACCGTGGCTTCGGGTGTGGGCGAGTTCATCAGCACATGCGACAGCCGTACGGGTATGGACTCCCGTGCCTCGATCGTGCGGTGCCGGCGTGGGGTGACGTCGGCGGAGACCTCCACCACACGGCCCTCGTTGTCGAAGAAACGGACCGCATAGCCGCCTCCGGGAGTGTCCAGCATCTTCGGTTCCCGCACCAGCTTCACACCCTGCGCGATCAACTGCGCGGCCAGGGCGTCGACATCGGCGGGGTGGGCGGCACCGAAGGCGATGAGGTCGGTGCGCTTCTGCTGGTCCTCGCGCAGCCGCACCACGTACTGCTCCGGGGAGCCTTCGGCCGCCAGGAACGAGACACCCGTGTCACCGGCGATCTCCGTCAGACCCCATGACCCGGTGTAGAACTGGCGCTGTTCGGCGAAGCTCGGCATGGCGACATCGATATGCCGCAGGTGGGTGATCAAGCTTGTGTCGCTCATCGGTCACTCCTCGTATGGGGCGGATCGGCTGAGGTGTTCGGTCAGCCGGTCGATGGCGGTGGGCATCGACGGTGGGCATCGGATGGAGGGTTACGCGGGCTCGGCCATCTGCTGGTGACAGGCGTTGACCAGCGGGTACGCCTCGTGGTGACGCTGTGCCTGCTCCAGGCCGACGATCGCCACCGAGGTCTGAACGAGCGTGCGGCATCGCCGTGCACGCCGGTTGACGAACGACTCAAGCCCCGCGCCGACCGACTCGTGACACGCGAGTTCGTGGGCCAGCACGAGCCCGTCCTCGATCGCCAGGGCCGCGCCGCTGGCCATCTGAGGTGTCGGCGCATGCGCGGCGTCACCGATGACGACGCCGTTTCCGCGGTTCCAGGCACCCGCCAACAACGCCGTCCGGACCGGGCGGCGTACCACCGACTCCGACGCGGACACCAGAGGGCAGATCTCCTTCACCCGCCCCGGGAAGGCCCCCAGGAGCTGCTGCAGACGCGGGGCGAGTTCGGCATCGGGCAGGGCGCTGTGTCCTACTCCGTTCTCCGTGAGGAACACGTACGCCTGGCTGCCCGAGATGGGGATGAGTCCAGCTGTGTCGACCTCGCCGGCGAACTGATGAATACGCGTGGCCCACGGCGGGCGCGGCACCAGGGCACGCCAGACCATCTGCCCGTGGTAGTCGAGCGAGGTCGCCAAGCCCAGCAGGGCCCGGACCGACGAGCGGATGCCATCCGCGCCCACCAGCAGCGCGAACTGCCGGACCGTCCCGTCCGAGAACCGCACACGGACCAACTCCTGCTCCTGGTCCACCGCCGCGACCGTCATCCCGTAGTGCACCACCACCCCACTCCGCTCGGCCGTCTCCCGCAGGACCCGGTGCAGTACGGGGCGCGCCATGCCGGCCATCGCCGGCCGCTCCGCGCCGATCAGACGCGGCAACTGGACCCGGTCCGCAGACTCGCCGTTCACGTCCACATGCGTGATGCCGGCCATCCCGTAGCCCTCGGCGAGACACCGGTCCGCGAGTCCCAACTCGTCCAGCGCGCGCAGCGCAGGGCCGGTCAGGCACAGCCCCCACCCCGACGTCGCCGTCGCCGGGGCGGCCTCGGCGATCTCGGCGCGCCACCCCCTGCGCGCCAGGGCCGACGCCGCCGTCAGACCGGCGACACCCGCACCCACGATCACGGCCGTCCGCGCGCCGCGGCAGCTCTTCATCCACGCCTCCTGAGCACCGAATTCACCGGAACCCTAGAAGGCGCCGCGGCTCCGCCCTGTCCGTATCGGGAGGCGACTATCCGCTTCCGGCAATCGATGACTGGCGGTGGTACCCCTCGCGGCCACCGCGTTGGCCCGGCTGCGGCATGGGGATTATGGCTAGGGGCTCGTGATATCAGCGCGGCGGACTAGTCATGGCTGGCTTCTGCATGCCTCGCTGGTGACCCAGCTGCCGTGGTCATCCCAGAAGGGGACGACCACGGCGCCAGGCAGGTGCGCGTCGCAATCCGGATAGGCCAGGGGTTGTCCTAGCGGAGGTTGGCGGACACCAACAAGGACAAACCCCAACCGTCAGGTGCGGCTGAGCTTCCTGGGCTGAGCAAGATCGTTCAGGGCGTCGCCGGCAATACGCGTGTCCAGTAAGGAGCCCAATAGCTGCACGCGTTGCGTTTGGCGTCCAGGTAGTGCCTGGGGCATCAGACACCGCTTCACCGTGAGGCGTTCACCCGAGTTGGGAGCGCCACGCAACTCAAGGCACAACGGAACGAACTCGGTGGAGCCTGTGAGAACGCGGGGTGAGAAACAGGCTCAGTTCTGGTGCAGTTCGTTGCGGCCGGGGCCGCCGGAGAGCTGGTCGGTGCCCGGGCCTCCCCACAGGACGTCGTCACCGCTGTTGCCCCACAGCGTGTCGTTACCCGCCTCGCCGTACAGGTCGTCGTTGCCCTTGCCGCCGTAGAGGACATCGGCGCCGCCGCTGCCGTGCAGAACATCGTTGCCGTCGTCGCCGTGCAGGGTGTTCTCCTCGCCGGTACCGGTCAGGGAGTCGTTCCCGGATCCGCCGGAGCAGTCCTGCCCGCAGTGGGTGAGGGTGTCGTTCCCCGGGCCGCCGAAGGAGCCGAAGCCGAAGGGACCACCGCCGCCGTCGAGACGGTCGTTGCCGTCGTCCCCGTGGAGCATGGCGGACACGGGCCCCTTGAGCACGTCGTTGTCCTTGCCGCCGTATACCGCGGCCCATGCGTCGCTGTCCTGTTCGAGCGTCGCGGTGTCGTCCTTGTCGCCGAGGTCGATGTCGTAGCTTTCCGAGTCATCCGAGTTCTGCGGGATCCCGACCGCGCAGCGTACGACGGTGCGGTCGCCCTGCGTGGGGTACGTGCACTCGTCCGAGCTCGCCGCACTCGCGTCGATGGCAACGTCGTACCGGTCGCGGAAGGTGAGGACGTAGTACGACTCGAACTCACCGCGGTGCTCGATCTCTTCGGTGACCGTCAGCTTGTTCTGCTGGCCGGGGGCGGCCTTGTACCAGAGCTCGCCGTCCTGGTGGACGAGCGTGGCCGTGGTTCCCGGGGCTGCCTGGGCGGCCGGCGAGAGGGCGGGTGTGCCGAGGGCGAGGACAAGGGTGGCGGTAGCAGCGATGGTGCTGTAGGTGCGCATGCGGAAGTAGCCCTTCGGGATGTCAGTGCGCCGTGGTGCTTGTGGTCATCGGGTTGGACAAGGGGGCCGGGAACGGAGTTGTGCCCTCGGTCATGAACACCTGCGGACCAGGCAGTGTCCGGGACATGGACAGCTCCGCGTACGACCATCCCCATGACGACACCGGGACCCGAGGGTCCACACACGCTCCCCCTCTCCGTCCTGCGGAGGGCGGGCAGGCGGTCGGCACCCTGCGCGCCCTGCCGCCCGAGCCCGGCCGGGCTCGCCCCGGTAGGGGGCCGACCGGCCGGTGTGGCGGGTCGTGGGCCGCGCGGTGAGGACCGCTGTTCTCTGGCCGCGCTGCCGAGGGCACGGGGGCTCGGCCTCCACCCAGGCCGGGCCCGAGGCCGCCCAGGCCTGCGTTGTCGTGGCTGTCCCATGTCGGCGCAGCAGGTCCGTGATGGCGGTGCCCTGTTGGTCGGCGAAGACACGCATTTCTCGGCGACTTTGATAACTCGTCGGACCCTCATGCCGGCTTCCTGTGTTAGCGGGGGCGCGCAATCCGAATGGAATTCAAGCTTCCAAAATGTTCGGTGCGGCGTGAATCGGCCGTCTGAAGCGGAAAGTTGTCCTAAACGCGAAAATCGAGAGCCTGTGCGAGCGGTCGTGGCTACGGTGATCGAGTTCTTGTCCGGGCCCGCATGGCGGGACATATTCGGGGGTGAAGAATGACTGCACGCAGTCGAGGACGAATAGGCAGATCGGCCATGGCTTTCGCGCTTGTGGCGGTACTGTCAGGAACCATCAGCAGCGCTCAGGCGGCCACGGAAGGGCCAGGTGGGGCTGAGGTCTGTGACCTTCCCGACGAAGGAGACCTGAGCCCAGGAGATCTGCCCGCCGGCAGCTCTGTGGTCGCCTGCAGGGCGGTCGGTCGCGTCGTCGCCTACGACGGCACCGGCGTGACGGTTCCCGAACCCGGGACGGCAGTGAGTGTTTCCGCCTTGGCAACGGATGGCGAAACGCACGGGTTCAAACTCGAAGTCGCTGCCGACGGGAAGGTTTCCTACGACCTGACCGGTGCTGACGCGGACTCGTCCACCGCAGGATCCGATGTCCCTGACGTTCTGTCGAAGCCTGCCCAGACAGCGGCCGACCTGTCGCAGGAGTCGGACCTTGCCGACGCGGATGCGGCAGACACCAGTGCACCGGGCGAGAGCGAGATTCCCGAGGCGGACGGCTGGGCCGCCTCCGGCGCCTGTAACGATGGCGCCTACTCCACCATGGACCAAAAGGAGTACGGCTCCTACGAGTGGTACATCGGCGACGGAGGGATGCCCGGAGGGCTGTCACGGACAGACGCCAAGTGGGCATTCTGGGACGCCGTTGACAACATCACCGACAGCTCCAACAACTGCGGCCTCAGTGACCAGGTCGGCGCGGAGGAAAACTACCGGGCACCCACGAGCTACGAAGCGGACATCAACAGCAGAACCATGTGCACCGACCGGGACGGACTGAGCACCTGGGACGCGGGCAACCTCAGCAGCGGCGTGCTCGCTGCGACCTGCTCCTGGACCTGGCCCATGCCCGGCATCAAGAATGACTTGCGTGAGGCCGACGTCCGTTTCAACACGACCGACTACGACTTCACGAACAAGCCGACCAGAAGTTGCCGGAACAAGTACGACATCCGCGCCGTAGGCACGCATGAAGCCGGACACGTCTTCGGGCTTGACCATGTCGGTTCGGGGCACGAAGAGCTCACGATGTTCACGAGCATCGACGCCTGCTCGACGAAGACAAGGACTCTCGGTAAGGGAGACGTCATGGCGCTGCGCAGCATTTACTGAGGAGGAACGCTGATGACCCGAGCCGTGCGATCCGCAGGCATGCTCCTGGCGGCAACGGTGATGGTGTCGATCGCCGGGTGTACGGCCGAAGATGGCAGCAACGAGGGAGCGGGGTCCTGCGCGGCCGAGTTCAGCTACCAGGGCAGGATGTACCGGGACGTTGCGAACGTGGACTTCACGGTTGCGGACAAGCTGGGAACCGCGACCGATGCGCCTTGTGGCGACACCGGAAAGGACGATGCGGAGAATTCCGGAAGCACGGAAACCGCCTATGCGGTGGACGGCATTTCTCCGAAAGTGGCGATCGCCGTCGGGGACACCCCCGAAGATGCCAGGCTCGTCGTCTCCTACTCCGGCTCGGACCTCCCGCCTGAAGTCAAGAAACTGATCAACGGCTCGTGACGCAGCACTCCGGGTCGCCTTGAGGATGGGATCCGGGTGGCCGTGCGGCCTCATGGCCGGCAGGTGCGATCGCCGCTCAATCCGGTCGCATCCGATCCTGGTGGCCGCGTTCTGGACGAGTGGTGTCGTGTGCGGTGCCTCAGCCGGTTCCGAGCCCGGCGCGCAGGAAGGCGGTGGCCTGGCCGATGGCGGCTCGCGTGGCTCGGGTCTCGCTGAGCGCATTGAGCAGCATGAAGTCGTGGATGGTTCCGTCGTAGCGCACGGTGGTCACGGGGACCCCGGCTGAGCGGAGCTTGGTGGCGTAGCTTTCTCCCTCGTCGCGCAGCACATCGGCCTCGTCAACGCACACGTAAGCGGGCGGAAGGCCCGTGAGCTGCTCGGTGCCGGCCTGATTCGGCGATGCCGTGATCTCGGCGCGCTGTGCCGGGTCGGTGGTATAGGCGTCCCAGAACCACTCCATCGCCTTGCGGGTGAGGTAGTAACCGGTGGCGAACTGCTCGTACGACGCGGTGTCCATCGCCGCGTCGGTGACCGGGTAGTACATCGACTGCTGCAGGAAGGTGACGTCGCCGCGTTCCTTGGCCATCAGCGCCAGCGCGGCCGCCATATTGCCGCCCACCGATTCGCCGGCCACCGCCATGCGGCCGGCGTCCAGGCCCTTGGATGCCCCGTCTCGGGTGATCCACTGGGCGGTGGCGTAGCCCTGCTCGATCGCAGTCGGGTAGTGGGCTTCCGGCGAGTTCGGGTACTCCACGAATGCGAGCGCCGCACCGGCGCCGACGGCGAGTTCGCGCACGAGCCGGTCGTGGGTTTCGGCGTTGCCGAGGATCCAGCCTCCACCGTGCATGTACACAATGACCGGCACCAGCATGCCAGTAGTGCCCTGTGGCCTGATGATGCGTACCCGGACGTCCCCCACCTGGGCGGGCACCGTGATCCACTCTTCGTCGACCGGGAGCTTGCTGACCGGCGCAGACTGCGCGTCTGCGAGGATCTTCCGGGCATCGGCCGGCGCCATCTCGTACAAGAACGGCGGTTTCGAGAACCCTTCGGCAACGTCCTGTGCCGCAGGCTCGAGGACGACCGGGCTGGCAGCAGTCATGACAGTGCTCCTCATGCGAAGGCTCGGACATGGACTTGGCCAAGAGCGCTCAACGCAGCACCGGCGCCAGCTCGTCACGCACCGGGTCTTCCCGATACCGGGCAATCGCGGCCTGGCGGCTGCCCGCCGTTACGGCACGTCTCCACGTTCGTGACGCTTCCCATCTAACACCCACAAAAGGGGGCAGTTCCAGTCCAGGTCGATCGCCGTCAGCTGTGGGCCCCGAGTCTCCGCGCGCTCAGGATCCTTGCTGAGTCGCGCCCGCCAAGCCCGTCGCGGCACGCATAGCGGCCCCAACTGATCTATGCGAGTAGAGCACACCTGGTGAGCTCTCCATCACGTCACGTCGACACCCGTCTCATGGATGCCGCTGACTGCAGCAGCTCCCGGGCACCGGTCTGGGATGCCCCGCGGCCCCGGCCCACACCTGCCCGGGCCGAGTGGAGCGCCATCGTGGTCCGAGCCGCATCGCGTTGCAGATGCTCCCCATGTGGCATGGGCCTGCGGTGGGGGTCACGACGCTTGCTGCCCGCTGTCAGTCCGTTTGAGGCGGTCGGCGCAGGAGGAACATGCCCACGCCGGCCGACTGCGGAATCACGCAAGCTGCGAAGACCAGACCCGCGTCGCGCAGCCCCAGAGTCAGGGTGAGTGCACCGACCCCCACGACCGGCAGGGAGATTCCGACGTAGGCGACGACGAAGAAGGCTGAGATCGTCGCGCCACGGCGCTCGTTCGGAGCCACTGCACTCACGCTGGTCATGGCCGCGCGGAAAGCCAGGCCTTGGCCGAGGCCCCCGACCACTGCGCCTGCGACCAGCACCGGCAGGGACTCCACCAGGAGGGAGGACGCCACGATGGCCATGCCGGTCGTCAGGACCAGGCAACCGGTGGGCAGCGCGCGCCGCACGCCCACCCGGCCCATCAAGGACTGGCCGACGGTGGAGGAGCAGAACGCCGAGAAGACGACCACGCCGGTGACGGCGAGATTGTGCTCCCCCAGGACCTGGGAGATGAAGCCCGGCGCCACTGCGGTGAACAGTCCGAGCAGAGAGAAGCCGGCGAACGCGGCCAGCCCAGCCGGTACGAACGCTTCGCGCGTCTCAGGAGGTACGACCATGCCCTGAGGGCGCAGCGGCGGGCGGGGAGTGCGGCGCGCCACTGTCTCCGGCAGGGCGCGGGTGACGGCGAGGGCCGCCACGAGCAAGGCGATGTGTACGAGGAAGGGCAGTCGAAGCGGCCAGGGCGCGTACTGCGCCAGGAACCCGGACAGCAGCGGGCCGCAGCCCAGGCCGCCCATGTTGGCGGCTGTGGCGGCGAATGCCGCCTGACCGTGCCGCTCCGGGGGCGCCAGCTCCAGCACGGCAGCTGTCGCGGCCCCGCTGAGGAGCCCCGCGGAGAATCCCGAAAGCAGCCGTCCCACGAACAGCAGCGGCAGTCCGCTTTCACCCAGGAAGCACACCGCGCTCAGGACCGACAGGCCCAGAGCGAAGAGCAGCACCGGGCGTCGGCCCAGAAGGTCGGAGAAGTCACCGGCGACCAGCAGTGCGGCGATCACCCCGAGCGCGTAGACCGCGAAGACCACCGTCACGATCAGTTCGGAGAACCCGATCTGTTCCTCGTAGAGCCCGTACAGCGGCGTCGGGAGCGTGGTCCCTGCCATGCCGACCGCGAACACTCCTGCGGCCGCGAGGTACCAGCCTCGCGCACGACGTTCACCGGCCTCCCGAACGATCACGCCGTCAATCTAGCGGGACAGCTGGCCCCTGACGTGTCAACTCGGCCTGGGCCGACACCGGTGCGCGATGCCGGAAGTGTCGCGGAAGCGGACTCACCCCGCCGGGCGGCCACCCTGTGAACGCTTCCGGCCTCATAGCTGAAAGATGCCCTCCCGGAACTCGTGAACGGCCGCTAACCTGAGGATCGTGCCTTTCAGTGGCATGTACTGCCGCACCCGCGGGGATGAGCCCGGGTTGCAGTGCGACAGGTGCGGCGGCCGGTTCCGCTCCCCGCACCCGCGGGGACGAGCCCCTTCCCTCGGGCCCTGCGTCGTTTTCAGGGACGATCCGCACAAGCACCGGCTGCTGCTGGACCTGCCGCGGATCTTCGACGAGGGACGAGCGGCGTTCGCCGCCGACCCCGAAATGGCGGTGGGTGCGTGCCCCTTGCGTCCAGAGGGCGCCTCCCCGGCCAAGTCGATACCCCACGGGTAGCCGCTGATTACTGCGTCGGCTGCGGGGGGTGGGTGACGCCGAGGCGGCGGGCCACCGGGACGCCGGTCAGGCCGTAGAGGGCGACGGTCGCGATGATGACCAGGAAAGTGACCGGAAGGATCTTGGACGCGCCGCCGATGTGTTGGGCAACCAGTTGGGCCGAGAAGGTCGACGCGGTGGCCGCGGCGACGATGCCTCGCGGTGCCATCCAGCTGAGGAACAGGCGCTCCCCCCTGGTCAGCCCAGTCCCGATGGTGGCGGCGAAAGCCACCAGCGGGCGGATCACCAGCACCAGGACGGCCACCAGGCCGACGGTGGGTAGCAGAAGGCCGTGCAGCGACTCGGGGGTGACGGTGGCCGAGATGGACACGAACAGGACGCCGATGAGCAATTGCACCAAGGTCTCGGACAGCGGCCGCCGGGTTGGGATGTCGAAGCCGGGCAGGTTGACGACCGCAATACCCATGAGGATGGCGGCGGTGAGCCCGGAGTCGTCACGGAAGATGTTGCAAACGGCCGCCACAGCCACCACGCATGCGAGTTGACTGGTGGCGCGGAGCAGGTCGTCCAGCTTGAGCTTGCACAGGCAGAACCACAGCACCGCGAGGCCGACCAGTGCGCCGGCCACGCCGATGCCGATGGACAGGAAGAATTGCCCGAGCAGGTGGCCGGGTCCGTGGTGGGTGCTCGACAGTACCTCGGCGAACACCACGGCGCCCAGGACGCCGCCGACCGGGTCGATCAGTGAGCCCTCCCAGGACAGGATCCGCTGGACGCTTTCGGTCGGCCGGATGAAGGTCAGCAACGGGCCCACCACTGTTGGCCCGGACACCACCAGGATCGCGCCGGTCATCAACGACGCTTTGGCCGACATGCCCAGCAGCGGGCCGGCGAACACGGCGGTGAGTGCGAACGTGACCGGCACTCCCCAGATCACCAGGCGTGGTGCCACGCGACGGGCACGCCCGCGCATCTTGCCCCACTGCAGGCCCAGTCCGGAGTCGTAGAGGATCAGCGCAACGGCCAGTGAGACCAGCGGTTGGAACGCCGGGCCCAGCAGCCGTTCGGGATCGACGTTGCTCGTGAGCGCTCCGGCGGTGAACCCCGCCGGGAGGAGGACGATCAGCGCCGGGATACGCAGCAGGCTCGCCAGTACCTGCGAGCCCACGGCGAGCACCAGGATCAGGCCCACCCCGAACAGGATCTGATCGGTACTCAACGCCTGCCCTCTTCTCCCGCCGGCTCCGGCATGTCCCATGAGGCAGCGAGCACTGGCCGCGCATACAGCTGATCCCTGCAGAAGGCCGGGCTTCTCCAGGCCGGCCTGGTTCGCTCTCCTGCTGTCGCGACAGCGAGTCCTCGTTCGGTGCGCCGACTCTTTCACGGTCTGAGGAGTGCAAGCCGCGTGACGGCCCGGCACAGCCGTTCAGCACACAGATGGAGTAGGAATCCGTTCTCGGCCGGTCTTTGGCGAAACTCACCTCATGACGACAGACTTCACCGTGCCCCGGCCCGACCACTCGGTGTGCGCAGCCTGTCCCGGATGAAGCCGGCCACCTCGTCAGCGGAACGCCGGCGGGAAGACGTCCTGGTCGCGGCTGAAGCGGTCGGTGGGCACATCATCGGCTGGGCCGACGACTGGGAGTTCTCGGGCGCCACCGACCCGATGACCCGCCCGAAGCTCGGGCCATGACTGCGCGACGATCGCCAGTGAACGTTCCCTGCCCGTCCGGTGGGCCTTGACGGGTGGTCAGGGCCGGGCGCGCACTCCGCACGCCCGGACCTGGCCGCGCGGTGCTCAGCGGGTCTGCAGCCAGAGCTTGTAGTCGGAGAAGACTCCGCCCTCCTGGCAGTCCCAGTCCGCCCAGTGGCCACTGTGCGGCCTTGTCAGTCCGCGCAGGGCTGTTGACGAATCGCGCACGACTGGGGCGGCAGGTTTCCGTAGTCCCGCGGCGGTATCTCGTAGGTGGCCCGGAACAGGCGGCTGAAGTGGGCGGGGTCGGCGAAACCCCAGCCTCGCCCTCGCCGCCGCCCCGCTTCCGAGGTGGTGCTACTTCTCGGGGCGTAGCCGGTCCAGCGTTCCGGTGACGAGCGGGTGATGGGGGTCGACGGCGCCGACGATGCGGCGGCCGATCGTGGTCAGCTGGCGGACCTGCGCCTTGGTGAGTGCGTCGAAGACATAGCTGCGCACGGCCTCCACGTGTCCGGGGGCGGTGGCGACCACCTTGTCGAAACCGTCGTCGGTGAGGGTGGCCACGGTGTAGCGGCCGTCGGCGGGGTCGGGATTACGGCGTACCCAGCCGCGCTTCTCCAGCCGCCCGACGACCTGGGACAGCCGTGGAAGGGAACCCTCCACGAACGCGGCGAGCTCGCTCATCCGCAGGGTGCGCTCGGGGACCATGGAAAGCCCGGCCATCACCTGGTACTCGAAGTGACTCAGGCCGGCGTCGCGCTGTAGCTGCGTGTCCAGTGCCGCGGGGAGCCGCATCAGCATGCTGCTGAGCGCAATCCATGCCTGATCTTCCTCATTGTCCAGCCAGCGGGGTTCCTGCGGGGTCTCCATGCTCGCGAGTATAGCTTCACACGTGAAGTGATCAACTTGACGGATGACTTGCATCTTGAAGTGAATGAGCTCTAGTCTTCACTTAATGAATTAAGTCATTGAAAGGTGTTGATCATGATGAACGTTCTGTTGTGGGTCCTCGCGGGTGTGCTCGCTGCGGGGTTCCTTGCGGCCGGGGCGATGAAGCTGTCCCAGCCGAAGCAGAAGCTGGCGGCCTCGGGTATGGGCTGGACCGAGGGTGTGAGCGCCGGGACGGTGAAGCTGATCGGAAGCGTGGAGGTGCTGGCCGCGTTGGGTCTGGTTCTGCCGCCCGCGCTCGGCATCGCACCGGTGCTGGCACCCTTGGCGGCCCTTGGTCTGGCGCTGGTCATGCTCGGCGCCCTCGGTGTGCATGCCCGTCGCAGCGAGTCGCAGATGATCGCCGTGAATCTGGTGCTGCTCGTGCTCGCGGCTGTCGTGGCCTGGGGCCGGTTCGGCCCGTACGCCCTCTAGTGATCGATAGGCGGTCTCGTTCCACGCATCCGCGCAGGCCACGCCGAACCCCAGGACCGCCGCCCCGGAGCGCGACGCCGAGGTTTCGTCTCGCGTCCGGTCCACCTCAACGAGTCCGGCTACTGAGCCCCGGCCGCGGACGGCCAGGGAAGTGTCTTGCGCCCCTGGCTGGCCACCCGCCGCACGGCCGCATTCGCCCTGCGGCCCCACGCCTGTCCACGCAGCCGCCGCCGTACCCCCGACCCCTCCCTCAGCGGGCTTGGCCCCAGCAGCCGCACCCCGCCCGACCACGAACGGCACCCAGTGAGGACCGACACCATGACTCCGCATGCCGACCTGCCGACGATGCAGGAGACGACGTACGACATCGGCGGAAGGAAGATCTTCGCCGCGGAGGCGGGCGACGGCCCGCCCGTGCTGCTGCTGCACGGCGGCGGCCCCGGCGCCTCCGGTGTATCCAACTACGCGCGCAACATCGCCGAGTTGGCCAAGGAGTACCGGGTCATCGTGCCCGACCTGCCCGGCTACGGACGCAGCACCAAGGGCGTCGACGGCAGCGACCCCTTCGGCTACCTGGCCGACGGCATCCGCGGCCTGATGGACGCACTCGGCCTGGACAAGGCCCATCTGGTCGGCAACTCCTACGGCGGCGCCTGCGCCCTGCGGCTGGCCCTGGACACCCCTGACCGGGTCGACCGCATGGTGCTGATGGGCCCCGGCGGCATCGGCAACACCCGAGCCCTGCCCACTCCCGGACTCAACAACCTGCTGGGCTACTACACCGGCGACGGACCCTCGCGGCTGAAGCTGGAGACGTTCATCCGCAACTACCTCGTCTTCAACGCCGCCGAGGTCCCGGACTCCGCCATCGAGGAGCGCTACCAGGCCAGCATCGACCCCGAGGTGATCGCCTCTCCGCCGCTGCAACGCCCCGCCGGGCTGCGCACCCTGTGGAAGATGGACTTCACCCGCGACCCGCGCCTGAACCGGCTGCCCGTGCCCACCCTCGTCCTGTGGGGCGCGGAGGACAAGGTCAACCGGCCGTCCGGCGGCCGGATGCTGGCCGACCGCATGCCCAACTGCGACCTGTACCTCGTCGCCAACACCGGGCACTGGGTGCAGTACGAGCGCACCGACCTGTTCAACCGCCTGTGTGCCGACTTCCTGGCCGGCCGCCGATGAGCACACATGACGCCCCGTCCGTCTTCGGTGCCGTCCATCTCGGATACATCGTCATCGAGACGAACCGCTTCGCCGACTGGCGCCGCTTCGGCACCGACGCCATCGGCATGCACCACGACGCCCTCTCCCGCGACCTGATGCGCTTCCGCCTCGACGACCAGGAATGCCGCTTCCTCATCCGGCGCGGTCCCGCCGAGGACGTCGTCGCCACCGGCTGGCACGTCGACGACCACGCCACCTTCGATCGCATCGAGGCCCGCATCCGTGCCCACGGCGTCCCCCTCGCCGTCGGCACCGACGAGGAGGCAGCCCTGCGCGGCGTCGAGCGCCTGCTGCGTTTCCCCGGCCCCAAGGGCATCACACAGGAGATCTGCACCACCCCGGTGACGTCGGCCGAGCCCCTGCGCATGCTCGCCTCAGGCTTCGTCACCGGCGAGGGCGGCATGGGCCACATCGCGCTGACCTCCACCAAGCCGGCGCAGACCCGGGGTTACTTCAACACCGTCTTCGACGCCCGCCTGACCGACTACATCGACGAGACCATCAGCGGCGTCAAACTCAAGATCCGCTTCCTGCGCGTCAACGAACGCCACCACTCCATCGCGATCGCCGCCACCCGCGGCGGCCTGTCGATCGACCCGATCCGCACCCGCGTGCAGCACCTCAACATCCAGGCCGCCACCCTCGACGACGTGGCCCAGAGCTACCAGCGCGTGCACGAACTCGGCTTCGACATGGCCCTGTCCGTCGGCCAGCACACCAACGACAAGGAACTCTCCTACTACGCCCGCACCCCATCGGGCTTCGAGTGGGAGGTCGGCTGGAACCCAGTCGTCGTCGACGAGACCACCTGGGAGCCCACCACTCACCAGGGCATCAGCATCTGGGGCCACCTCCCGGTCGGCCAGACCATCATCGACAAACTCGCCCAGTTCCAGGCCGGGGCCCGCTCCCTGGGACGCCCGGAGAGCACGGTCGCGTCGCTGAGCGGCGCAGGCATTCCCGACGACTGACCGGTCCATCGCCCGATCCGTTGCTCACGACGCGCGTCTGTACCCGGCATGCGTCACAGCGTCGGCCGGCCCGCCCGTACCGAGCCCCCTCACCAGCTCCGTTCCCTTCCGGAGGTAACCCGCATGCCCATCCCGCAGCCCCTTCCCACTGCTCCCGACAGGGGTGAAGCATGAACGCCCACGAGCCCGCAGGTCCGGTGGCCGAGGTGGCGGCCGTCCTGGACGAAGCCGCCCGCGCCGGTGTTCCGTGCCCCCCGGTGCGTCATCTGCTGCCCGAGGCGGACATCGAGGCCGCCTACGCGGTGCAGCGCCGGAACGTCGAGCGCGGCATCGCCGCCGGCCGGCGCCTGACAGGCCGGAAGATCGGCCTGACCTCGCCCGCCGTGCAACGCCAGCTCGGCGTCGACCAGCCCGACTTCGGCGCCCTGTTCGCCGACATGGCGGTGCCCGAGGGGCAGCCGATCGCCCCCGGCCGGCTGCTGCAGCCGAAGATCGAGGCGGAGGCCGCCCTGGTGCTCGCCGCGGACCTGCCGCACCGGGACCCGACCGTCGCCGACCTGCTGCGTGCCACGGCGTTCGCCCTGCCCGCGCTGGAGATCGTCGACAGCCGCATCGCCGACTGGGACATCAGCATCGTCGATACGGTCGCCGACAACGCCTCCTGCGGCCTGTTCGTCCTCGGCGGCACCCCCGTACCCCTGGACCGGGTCGATCTGCGCGACGTACGGATGACCCTGACCAGGAACGGCGAGACCGTCTCACGGGGCACCGGCGCCGACTGCCTGGGCAGCCCGCTCACCGCCGCCCTCTGGCTCGCCTCCACACTCGCCGGCCTGGGTGAGCCGCTGCGGGCCGGCGACATCGTCCTGACCGGCGCGCTCGGCCCGATGGCCGTCGCCGCCGAAGGCGATGAGTTCACCGCCCACATCGAAGGACTCGGCACGGTCACCACCGCGTTCGCCGCCTCCACCACGGAAGGAACCGGAGCATGACCACGAAGGTCGCCGTCATCGGCTCGGGCAACATCGGCACCGACCTCATGATCAAAACTCTGCGGCTCTCCGACTCTCTGGAGGTCGCCGCCATGGCCGGCATCGACCCCGGCTCCGACGGTCTGGCCCGCGCCCGACGGCTGAAGGTCGCGACCACCCACCAAGGCGTGGACGGCCTGGTCGAGCTGGACGAGTTCGCGGACGTGTCCCTCGTCTTCGACGCCACCTCCGCCGGCGCGCACCATCGCCACGACGAGGTCCTGCGCCGACTCGGCCGCACGGTCGTCGACCTCACCCCCGCCGCGCTCGGCCCGTACGTCGTGCCGCCGGTCAACGGCGACGCCCATCTGAACGCGCCCAACGTCAACATGGTCACCTGCGGCGGGCAGGCCACCATCCCCGTAGTGGCCGCCGTCGCCGCCGTGACCCCGGTCCACTACGCGGAGATCGTCGCCTCCCTCTCCTCCCGCTCGGCGGGCCCCGGCACGCGGGCCAACATCGACGAATTCGTCGAGACCACCTCGTCGGCCCTCGAGCAGGTCGGCGGCGCGGGCCGCGGCAAAGCCATCATGGTCGTCAACTCCGCCGAACCGCCCCTCATCATGCGGGACACCGTGCACTGCGTCGTCGGCGACTGCGACGACGCCGCCGTGACCGCCTCCGTGGAGGAGATGGCCGCGCGCGTCCAGACGTATGTCCCCGGCTATCGGCTCAAGCAGAAGGTGCAGTTCGAACGCGTCGGCACCGACAGCCCACTGCGCTCCCTCATCCCGGCCGACTCCCGGTCCGGCCAGGCCACCAAGGTGTCGGTGTTCCTCGAAGTGGAGGGCGCCGCCCACTACCTGCCCGCCTACGCCGGCAACCTCGACATCATGACCTCGGCCGCCCTGCGCACCGCCGAGCGCATGGCCGCCCACCGCACCACGAAGGTGGTTTCCCCATGACCGCGCCCCAGCCGAAGACCCTGTACGTGCAGGATGTGACCCTCAGGGACGGGATGCACGCCGTCCGCCACCGGTACACCGTCGACCAGGCCCGCACCATCGCCGCCGCACTCGACGCCGCCGGAGTCGCCGCGATCGAGATCGCCCACGGCGACGGCCTGTCCGGCTCCAGCATCACCTACGGCGTCGGCGCCCACACGGACTGGGAGTGGATCGAGGCCGTCTGCGACGCCGTGACCCACGCGGTGCCCACCACCCTGCTCCTGCCCGGCATCGGTACCGTGTACGACCTGCGCCGAGCACACGCCCTCGGCATACGTTCGGTGCGTGTCGCCACCCACTGCACCGAGGCCGACCTTTCCGCCCAGCACATCGCCGCCGCCCGCGACCTGGGCATGGACGTGTCCGGCTTCCTGATGATGTCGCACATGGCCGACCCCGCCGAACTGGCCCGGCAGGCCGGGCTGATGGAGTCCTACGGCGCGAACTGCGTCTACGTCACCGACTCGGGCGGCCACCTCACCATGGACGGCGTACGCGACCGCGTCCGCGCCTACCGCGACGTCCTCGACCCGTCCACCGAACTGGGCATCCACGCCCACCACAACCTCGGGCTGGGCGTGGCCAACTCGGTCGTCGCTGTCGAGAACGGCGTCACCCGCGTCGACGCCTCCCTCGCCGGCCAGGGCGCCGGAGCGGGCAACTGCCCCCTGGAGGCGTTCGTCGCGGTCGCCGAACTGACGGGCTGGGAGCACGGCTGCGACCTGTTCCCCCTGATGGACGCCGCCGACGACGTCGTACGCCCCCTCCAGGACCGCGAAGTGCGGGTGGACCGCGAGACCCTCACCCTCGGCTACGCGGGCGTGTACTCCAGCTTCCTGCGCCATGCCGAGACGGCCGCCCACCGCTACGGCATCGACGCCCGCGCGATCCTCATCGAGGTCGGCCGCCGCGGGCTGGTCGGCGGTCAGGAAGACATGATCACCGACATCGCCCTCGACCTCGCCGCAGTGGGCACCATCGCCTGACCCGGAAGAACGGCACACGGCCGGTCGAGCCGAGGCGGCGTCGTTGCCGGCACGGGCGCGAGCAGTGTCGAGCGCGGCGTGGTCGGCGACGTTGCGCATCGCGCAGGCGGCGGCGCGCTCGGCACGCTGCCCGCGTGGTGGTCTGTGGGGGAGTGACAGTTGGTCATCGTGGGTCAGCCGCGGTAGCTCTCGTGGCGGGCGAAGTCGGGTATCTCGACGGCTTCGAAGGCTTCGGTGCAGCGCAGGGGGCGGACGGTGTCGACGTTCCAGACGTAGAACGGCAGGCGGGTGCGCGGGTTGGCGTGGCGGACCTGGTCGGGGCCGTGGTTCATTCCGGCCGGTGTGACGCTCGCCAGCCCCGCCGGCGGACCGGCCTGGCCGCCGTCGCCGTCGCCGGTGCCGAGGAAGACGAACAGCTCGTCGTAGTCGACATTGCGATGGGCCGGCTGCGCCTTGTCCGCATCGTCCGCGGTCTGGGTGGGCCGGGGTGCCATGGTGACGAACCAGTTCTGCCCGGCCTGGAAGGTGGCGTGTGCCACCGGCGGCATTTCAAGGCGTTCGCAGGCGAGCGGGCGGAGGTCCGCCAGGCGCAGCCGGAAGGGGGCCAGGGTGCCGGTCCAGCCTTCCACGTCGGCGGGGTCGAAGGCGTAGAAGATCGACGACAGTTCGCCCGTACGCTGGACGAGCACCTCCCACTCACCGGCCGGGTTCTGCGCGGAGGGGACGGTGATGTCGGCGTCGAGCCGGGGGACGTCGAGGACGCCGCGGTCGAAGGGCAGGAAGTGCCCGAGCAGCCCCCGCTCGGGAAGCGTGATGGGCTCCCGCGTCTCCACCACGTAGGTGACGTGCTGCTCGGTCTCGGGGTCAGGGACGATCCGGTAGTTGGTGCCCTTGGGGATCACCAGGTACTCCAGCGGCCCGTACGCGAGGGTGCCGTAGTCGGTGACGAGGGCGCCACTGCCCGACTGGACCAGCAACAGGGTGTCGCCGTCGGTGTTGCGGAAGTAGTACGGCATCGGCGCCGTTCGCTTCGACACCGAGACCGTGATGTCCTCGTTGAACATCAGCGGCGTGGGCAGGGCGCGCTCGTCGTGCTCATCGGCGGCGGGAACGTCGGTGAGCTGGACGCCGCGTGGCCGGATCGGGCCCTCCACCCGCAGCCAGTCCGTGGTCGGGTGGGCGTGGTAGAGCTGAGAGACATCACCCTCGAACCCCTGACGGCCGTGGTGCTCCTCGAAGGTGCCCTGAGGCACCCGGGCATGGGCCTGGTGGGAGATCCGGCCCTGAACGTGCTTCGCGAACATACAGTGACTCCTCCTTGGGCGCCGGCACACGCCGGGCGCCCCATCGGGTGGGTGGGTGAGAGGTGAGCGTGGCGTGGGGTTCGGGCCGACAAGAGGCCCCGCCCTGCCACACCCGTGCCAGGAACGGCGGCGACGCAGCCCCGACCGCCCACCGCACCTCGCGGGGCCGGCAGGTATGCGCGGCCACTGGCTCGCCACGCCACCAGCCTTTGATGCAGCGATCAAATACTGGACGACACCTTTGGTTTGCGCCCCTCCGGCGCCTTTCACTCCACGAGTGAACAACCACAGCGTGCCGCCGGTCCAACACCGATCATCGGACACGTGACAGCCTCAGACTGTTACCGTGAGGATTTGTGGACCTCGACCTGCGCCAGGTGCGCTACGCCGTCACCCTCGCCGACGAACTCCACTTCGGCCGGGCCGCGGACCGGCTCACCATCGCCCAGCAGACCCTCTCCGCCCAGATCAGAACCCTGGAGAAGCGACTCGGCGTCCCGCTGTTCACCCGCGACCGCCGCCACGTCGCCCTCACCCCCGCCGGCGAGACCTTCGCCGAACGCGGCCGACGCCTCCTCGCCGACGCCGAGCGTTTGGTCGACGAGATCACCCACACCTGCACACCCCTGCGCATCGACGTCGTCGCCGAGGGCCTTCCCTCCACGCTCCTCGTCCATCACCTGCGCACCCAGGCCCCCGACCTGCCGTTCGAGGTGCTCCAGAGTCACGGCATGGCCGCAGCACTGCCCCGCCTCCTCACCGGCGACCTCGACGTCGCCTTCGGCCGCCCCTTCGGCCTCGGCCGCCCCCTCGGAGCCGCCCTCGCCACCATGCCCGTGGGCCTGGACCCCATCGGCGTCGTCATCCCCGCCGACCACCCCCTCGCCGACCGGGACGAGGTCCCTCTCGCCGCCCTCGCCGATCACCCGCTCCTGATCCACTCAGCGGACGAGTCCGCCGAGTGGCACGACTGGGTCGACCAAGCCGTCGCCGCCTTCGGCCTGAAGGTGGCGACACACGTACGCGGTCACGGCCGCACCTCCGCTCTGGCCGCCGTCCAGGCCCTCCGCCACCCGGCCTTCGGCCGCACCTCCGCGCACCTCCCCGACGGCCTCACCGCCCGGCCCCTGACCGACCCCGTCCCGCTCTACCCCTGGCACGCCGTCTGGAACACCACCACGGCACACCGCGCCCTCAACCGCGCCCTGGAACTCATCCACACCTACGCCCGGACCCACCACTGGCACCGCCTCCCGAGCGCCAACTGGTGGCTCCCGAAGCCCGATCGCGACACGCTGCGGGCCACGAACTGATCCGCACCCATCCGTCTGACCACGCGTATTCCCCTCCCGCCAGTCGGCCGGCGCAGCGCCAACACTGGGTGGCGCTTGTTAAGAGTCCACACGCGTACGAGGCGGGTGACCGAAGGAGCTTCGGCGGCGCCGGCGAGCCAGCGTGTGGTTGCTGCGACCGCCAGGTGCGGCTGAGGCTTGCTGGGCTGAGCAGGCCGTTCAGACGTGGCCGCCCATTCTCCGTACCCTGCGTGTCCGAAACGGAGAGAGGAGCTGCGCCGCCTGTCCCGATCCGATGTGCTCGGCCGGTACACCTTCACCGCGTCCGTCCCCCGTGAGGGGCTGCGGCCTCTGTGCACACAGGTCATATGGCGATCCCGCACGCATCGAGACGCTCGAGGACGTGGCGCGCACAGTCACATTCGTCCGCTGGCTCATGGAAGCCGGCTTCCCCACGGTCCCTCTGCATCCCCTCGACCAGCCAGGTGTTGTCGGTCGGCACGCCATGACCTTCTGGCCGTACCTGCCCCAGCGCCCGGCCGACTCCTGTTGTGGGTCGGACGTAAACCGGCGCGCCGGCCGGCCGCGAAACTCAGATCCTGCGTCGCAGCGCGGTCTCAACGGCATCGATCAGCGGATCACCTTCGGATCGTGGGTGCCGTGCGAGGCCGAGTTCGACGTCCGGCAGGGTGGGGAGGGCGTCCGCGTCGTGGCAGGCCATGGCCGGTTCAAGGTTCGTGGGCATGAGCGCCGCGACGCCGAGCCCGGCGCGTACCGCGGCGAGCACACTGACCAGGCTGTTGCTTTCGAAGGCCACCCGCCAGGGCCGATCGGCGCGTTCCAGGGTTTCCAGCACCGACGTACGCCAGGAGCACGTGTTCGAGAACAGGACCACCGGCAGCGGATCGGCAGTCACGTCCACTCCCTGGCCGATCGCCCAGACCAGCGGGCGGCGTACGGTCCAGTGGGGCGGTCCGGGAATGGCCGGCACCTCGTTGAGCACGAGTTGGACACGGCCCGTGTCGTAGGCCTCCCGCATCGCGGCGTTGGACATGCTGAGCACCTCCAGGGTCGCGCCGGGGTGCAGCCGGGCGAGGTCGGCGAGGGCCTGCGGAAGCTGGGACGCGGCGAGGTCTTCGAGCAGCCCGACGCCGCAGCGGCCGGTGAGCGTGCGCCCGGTTTCGGTGAGTGCCTGTGCGGAGAGCGAGAGAATGCGTTCGGCGTACGGCAGGAGCTCCTCGCCCGCCCGGGTCAGCGAGACACCGGACGGTGATCGGTGAAGCAGTGGACGCCCGATGGCCTTCTCGAGCTTGCGCACCTGCTGGCTGAGCGCGGGCTGGGTATGTCCGAGCGTGGTCGCGGCGCGGCTGATGCTGCCTGCCTGCACGATGGTGACGAAAGACCGCAGCAACGTGGTTTCAAGATCCCTGGCCATAATGATTCATTATGTCGGTAGCAGCAAATGAACCACTACCTATGGCCTGACGGAGGATCTAGCGTCACGTGAGTGACCGGATACCGACGGATACTTGCCGTGCCAGGGATGGCATCGCTGTTGGGCGTTTCCTTTCTTGCCCGTACCGCGATCACGGCTGACGTGATGGCACTGACGCTGTATGTCGTGCTGGGCCTGAAGATGAGCTACGTGGCAGCCGGTGGTGTCGCGGCGGCTCTGACCACCGGGCTGGCGCTGGGCGGGCCGCTGCTCGGCCGCATGATCGATCGGCGGGGCCTGCGTACGGTGCTGCCGGCAACTGTCGTCGTGCAGGCCGTCTTCTGGCTGAGCGTGCCGGTCCTGCCGTACGGGATCCTGCTGGGCACCGCCTTTGCGGCGGGTCTGCTGATGGTGCCGGTCCAGCCGGTGACCAGGCAGGCGATCGCCGCGATGACGACGGCGGAACAGCGCCGGGCCGCGTTCGCGCTGGAGTCGGTGCAGGGCGAACTGTCGTACATGGTGGGCCCGGCGGTCGTGATCCTGTGCGCCGCGAAGGCGTCCCCGGCTGTGGTGGCGTGGGGGCTCGGCGCCGCGATCGTGGTCGGCGGAACCGGGATCGCCGTGCTCAACCCGCCGCTGCGTGCCGAGGACGAGGCGGATGCCGGCGCCTCCGGACGGCCCCCGCGACGGGAATGGCTGGGCGTCGGCATGATGGCCGTACTGACGATGGCGTTCGGTACGACGATGCTGCTCGGCGGCGTCGACCTCGCCATCGTTGCCACGCTCGAGGAAGCAGATCAGGTGTCCTGGGCCGCCCTGGTCGTGGCCGTGCTCGGCGTGACCTCTGTCGCCGGCGGGCTGATCCACGGCGCGCTGTCCCGGCCGGTGCCCACGTGGTTGCTGCTCGGCTTGCTCGGGCTCGTGACGATTCCCGCAGGGCTTGCCCACGACTGGCCCTGGTTGTGCGTGGCCGTTGTCGGAACCGGGTTTCTCGCCGCGCCGACCCTTTCCGCGGTGGCCGACGCGGTGAGCCGACTGGCGCCGGCCGGCGTGCGGGGTGAGGCGACAGGTCTGCAATCCTCGGCGCAGAGTGCGGGTTTCGCGCTCGGATCCCCGGTCGTCGGGGCGGCAATCGACGTCTCCGTGCCGGCGGGCGGCTTCGCGGCGGCCGGGCTGACAGGCCTCGCCGCCGCGCTGACAGGATGCCTGCTGTCCCGCCGCAGTCCGTCGCCGCGGCCGCCCACTGCAGTCAGTTTCCTCTCCGTCTGCGTGACACAACTTCACACCTCCCAGCCGTACCAGGGACGAACTCGGTCGCGGGGATCTTCCTGTGGCCCGCCCGATGACCCAAACGAAACAGCCTGATCTCAGGGCTCGGTGCAAGGGCCGTCTGTTGACCGCACCGAGTTGGTGATCCGCTGGTGTGCCGAGCGACCTCCCGCGCTCGACGTCGACGGCCCGGCCGCCCCGACAGGGCCTGGGCATGGAAAAGATCTTTTCCATGCTCGTCTCGTTCGGTACGGTCGCGAAGTCGCCTCCGCGGCTGGGATCCCATGATCTACGCACGTGGCCCCGGTGGGGCCCCCAACTCAGAGCAGGAGTCTTTATGGCATGTCGTATCGGTGAGCTTGTGCTCGGTTGCCGCGACCCCGAACTGTTGGCGCAGTTCTGGTGCGAGGTCCTGGACTACGTCGTGGTCGGCCGCGAGGAGGGCTGCGTGGAGATCGGGACGCCGGAAGGGTTCGGCGGTCCGCAGCCCACGATCTTCTTCAGCGTCCGGGACGAGCCGGAGCCGGGAAAGTCCCGGTTGCACATCGACCTCAACCCCACCGACCGCGACCAGGACGCCGAGCTCGAACGCCTCCTGAAGCTCGGTGCCCGCCGAGCCGACATCGGCCAGACCGGGGACGAGCCGTGGCATGTCCTGGCCGACCCCGAGGGCAATGAGTTCTGCCTGCTCAGGGCCCGCATCAAGCCGCTCTGACCACTCGTCCGAGGCCCAGGACTCCGCGATCTTCCTCTACGCCGTGACGGGCGCGCGCGGAACGGGCTTTCAGGCCACCGAGCCCGTGCTCGCCGCCGTATCACTGGGCCAGTCAGAAGTGGTCGGGCAGCCAGGGTTCGTGATCTGTCGTGGCGCGGATCAGCTTGGTGAGGGCTTCGTCAGAGGTGGCGGCGGCTCCGGCAAGGTGCGCGGCGGCTGTCCGGAAGCCTCCGGCGTACCAGACGGCCAGCTTCTGGCGGGTGAGCTCGACCTCGCCGTGGCGGTGGGGCGCGGTGAGGTGACCTTTGCCGTCTGTGACTTCATGCTTCGGACGGAAGATCACCGATGCCACGTTTACCAGCCCCCGGTAGGCGATGTAGTGGCGGAGAGGCGCCACCTCGACCTCGCCCCACGCCGTCAGCGCGTCGTCCAGCTCCGCGTACAGGTCCCGCAGACACTCCGGGGCCGCAGTAGTAGGCCGCGGGGCGGCCGTATTCCGGTGGCGGGCGGTGCGCCGCTGCGACATGATCGCGCGCATGCCTTCAACGGTGACGAACATAGCGGTCGACTGTGCGAACGCCTATCGACTGGCGCGGTTCTGGAGCGATGTGACCGGACATCCGCTGGATCCCGAAGACGAACCGGGTGACAACGAGACGGAGATCATGCTGCCAGGCGGTCCGGCCTTGCACTTCAACGAGGTTCCGGAGCCGAAGTCGGCCAAGAACAGGCTCCATCTGTGCCTGCGCCCGGACACCTCACGCGACGGAGAGGTCGAGCGACTGCTGAAGCTGGGCGCCTCCCTGGTCGCCGATCACCGCAAGCCCGACGGCTGGGGCTGGGTCGTTCTCGCCGACCCGGAAGACAACGAGTTCTGCATTCTCCTGGCCGAATCCGAGCGGGCAGCTTTGTCCTCCTGACCTCAGCCCAGCCCAACGAACAGCCCGACCGCCGGTCACAGCAACTGTGTTTGCAGTACTAGATCTTCAGCAAGAAGGAATGCTGTCGCCGCGCTGCCGCGGGCACTGCCGCTCAGCCCTTCGTCGACGCCCTGACCGCGAGCCGGTGCAGGCACCGGCTGACACGCCGGCTTTGTCGTCATGCACCCCTCTCGACGCGTGGGCCGTTTGATCGGCAGCGGTTCTCAGGGGTGCGGAACCACTGATACGGGGCAGGTGGCGTGGTGCAGGGCGGCGTGGGCCGCTGAGCCGATACGGCCACCGACCGGGGAGCGGCGTACCCGACGTCCGAGGACGAGCAACTGTGCCCGGGTGGCGGCTGACAGCAGGACCTGTCCGGCACTTCCCAGCTCCACATGCGGGATCACCGTGACGTCGGGGTACTTCTCCCGCCACGGCTTCAGTGCGCGCTCCAGAGCTTGCTTCTCGAACGGTTCCAGCCCTCCGGCTTCGTCGGCCAGACGCATTGATCCGGGGCTGTAGGCGAAGACGGGTGGCAGGCTCCAGGCACGCACGGCCCGCAGCGTTGCGCCGCGTGCGGCGGCGGCCTCGAAGGCGAACTGGAGTACGTGGTCACTGTCTTCTCGGTCGCCTTGCTGACCAACGACGATCTCTTCCCCCGGTGTCTCGCCCGAGTCCTTCTCAGGGGCGCGGACGGAGACCACAGGGCAGGCAGATGCCGCGATGACCTGCTGCCCGTAGGAGCCGAGCAGGAAGCCGGCGATGGCCCCGTGCCCGCGGGAGCCGAGTACCAGCATGTTCGCCCGCTCGGCTTCGGAGAGCAGGGCGGCAACTGCGGTGTCCGATACCAGCTCGGCGGTCACCTGCACATTCGGGTTCGTGGTGGCCACGTGTGTCTCGGCCTCCCGCAGAACGGCATGCGCAGACCGGCCCTGCGCTTCCTTGTCCTGGACGATCGGAGTGCCCCCGTCCTGCCAGATCCAGGCATGCACGATGCGAAGGGGCAGAGCACGGAGCGCGGCCTCGCGGCCTGCCCACTCCGCAGCAGCCAAGCTCTCGGGGGATCCGTCCACTCCTGCGACAATGCCACGGGTCATCAAGGGGTGCCTCCCAGCGGTCTCGACAGGGCCAGTCACTGCAGCCGAACCTTCTCCCTCCAGCATGGGCCATGCAGAGGGCGACACGGCGGTGCTCCCGAAATCTCGATCATCTCGGCTCAATCTCGACGCCGCAGTGGGTCTGCCTCTGAATCGCCCAGCCGGCTTGAGTATTGCGGGATCCTGACCAGGAATGTCCGGCTACCGGGGCGGGCTCTCAGCCGCCGCGGCGCACCCGGGCTGCCTTGCGGGCCTCGGAGAGCTTACGGGCCTCGGTGGCCTTGCGGGACTTGCCGCCGGTGGTGCGGGAGGCGTCCTTGCTGGTGCCCAGGCCACGGAAGGGCGTGTTGGTGTTCTTGGTCCGGCGTGCGGCGGGCTCACCGTCGAGCGCGGTGCCGGAAGGGCGCTCGGCCCCGGTGATCCGGTTCAGCTCCGCCTCACCCGAGCGCACCTTGGTGGTCGTCGGCTCGATGCCGGCCTCTGCCATCAGGCGGCTCGTCTCCCTGCGCTGGCCCGGGAGGACCAGTGTGACGACGCGGCCGGACTCACCGGCCCGGGCGGTGCGGCCCGCGCGGTGCACATAGTCCTTGGGGTCGGTGGGCGGGTCGACGTTGACCACGAGATCGAGGTCGTCGACGTGCAGGCCACGGGCCGCGACATTGGTCGCCACCAGGACGGTGATCCGGCCGCTCTTGAACTGCGCGAGGGTCCGGGTGCGCTGCGGCTGGGACTTACCGCTGTGCAGGCCCGCGGCATCCACCCCGCTGGCCCGCAGGTGCCGGGTGAGCTGGTCGACCCCGTGCTTGGTATCCAGGAACAGCAGTACGCGGCCGTCGCGGGCGGCGATCTCCGTGGCGACGGCATACCGGTCGGGGCCATGAACGACCAGCACATGGTGGTCCATGGTCGTGACCGCGCCCGCGGACGGGTCGACCGAGTGGACGACGGGGTCATGGAGGTGGCGCTGGACCAGGTGATCGACGTCCGGGTCCAGGGTGGCGGAGAACAGCATCCGCTGACCGTCGCGACGCACCTGGTCGAGCACCTCGGTGACCTGAGGCAAGAAGCCCATGTCGCACATCTGGTCAGCCTCGTCGAGGACGGTGATCCGCACCCGTCCCAGGCCACAGGCCCTGCGCTCGATGAGGTCGTGCAGGCGGCCGGGGGTGGCGACGATGACCTCGGCCCCGTCGCGCAACGCAGCGACCTGCCGGCCGATCGACATGCCGCCGACGACCGCGGTCATCCGGAGCCGGAGCGCGTCGGCATACGGCGCGAGTGCTTCGGTGACCTGTTGGGCCAGCTCCCGGGTGGGCACCAGGATCAGGGCGAGGGGCTGCTTGGGCTCCGCGCGCCGCCCTGCCGTCCGTGCGAGCAGCGGCAGGCCGAAGGCGAGGGTCTTGCCCGATCCGGTGCGCCCGCGCCCCAGGACGTCGCGTCCCGCGAGGGCGTTCGGCAACGTGGCCGCCTGGATCGGGAAGGGCTTGCGCACGCCGAGTTCGGTGAGCGTTCGCAGCACCTCGGCCGGCAGTTCCAGCTCAGCGAAGGAGGCGACCGGGGGAACCGTCGGGGTGAGGGGCACTGGCTGGGCGAGGTCGCCGTGCGAGGTGCCGAGGTGGTCCGGCTGGTTCATGCAGAGCCTTCCGTATGCGGAACTTACTGAGGAAGGCCCGGCAGGAAATGAGCAGTCAACGAACAAGGGAGTCGGACGGGCAGAATTGTCAGCCGTCACAGCCGTCACAGCCGTCACAGCCGTCACAGCCGTCACAGCCGTCACAGCCGTCCAAACGTTTGAGGATAACACAAAGTGACAGTGCGCCCCGGCGCTGTGGTGCTGCTTACTCCGCCTGCGTCGGTGACGCGACACAGACCGAGAGCCCATTCCGACGGCCTGACGCCGACGTGCCGCCTCCGGGCCGCTACCCGTCGATGTACTGGTCGGCCCAGGCGCTGATGATGTGGGCGGCTCGCTGCGCTTGTCCTCGTGCCGTCAGGAGATGGTCTGCCCCTTCGAGCGAGACGAAGCTTCGCGGGTGCCGTGCCTCGTTGAAGATCTCCCCGGCGTTGGCGATGTCGACGGTGTTGTCGGTAGGCGAATGCAGGACGAGCAGCGGCAGGTCCAACTCGCCGATCCGGTCCCGCAGGTGAGCACGGCGGACGTCTTCGACGAAGGCGCGCTTGAGGACCAGGGTCCTCCCGCCGACGAACCACTCGTGCGACCCCTCACTGAGCACGCGATCCACGACCGCGTCGTACTGTCGCTCGACGTGGCTGGGATCGACAGGCGCCCCGATCGTGGCGACCGCGCGGACGCCGGTTGCCTCGGCCGCCGCGGCCAGGACGGCGGCGCCTCCCCATGAGTGCCCCACCAGCAGGTCTGCCGGAGTCCCTCGCTCCGCCATCATGGCTGCGGCCCGGATCGTGTCCTGGACCTTGACGGTGAAGGAACCGTCGCCCCAGTCACCGTCGGACTCCCCGATCCCGAGGTTGTCGAAGCGCAGCATGCCGATCCCCTCGCGTGCCAGCTGCTTGCTGACACGCGACGCGGCCGGCGAGCCCTTGCCGAGCGTGAATCCGTGCACGAAGATCCCCCAGCCGCGGATCTCGCCGTCCGGCAGGTCGATGGCGCCGGCCAGCTCGGGGCCGACGACGCTCGGGAATCTCACTTTTTCGCTCATGTTGTGATCACCTAGGCAGGGGCTGTTCGTGGAGCAGGAAAGACTGTGGAGCAGGAAAGACCAGGGTGCCACCGGCCGGCACCACGCGTGCGCTCCGGGCAGGGGAGCGGCGAGCACGGTGCCTGCCGTGATCGGCGCGTCAGGCGGTCGGCTTCCGGTCGGAGGACTGCTCGGTGGTGAGCAGTGCGGTGATCTCCTCGGCGAGATGCGGGCCGAGCTCGCCCCAGCCGTCCTTGTAGCCGTAGACACCGGCCAGGGTACGGGCCTCGTAGTCGCCGTTCATGATCTCGATGTCGGTGGCCGTGATGAGCGCCGGGTGGGCGACGCCGACGGCTGCCGAGACCTTCAGCAGCTCCTTGCGGAGGGTGCGCAGGTAGACAGCGGTCCGGGTGGCCTTGGAGGCCGGGTCGAGGCCACGGGCCAGCCACGGGCTCTGGGTGGCGATGCCGGTGGGGCACTTGTCGGTGTGGCACTTCTGCGCCTGGATGCAGCCGATCGACAGCATCGCCTCACGGGCCACGTTGATCATGTCGGCACCCAGCGCGAAGGCGACCGCGGCGTTCTCGGGCAGGCCGAGCTTGCCGGAGGCGATGAACGTCAGGTCGTCGGTCAGCCCCCGCTCGGCGAAGGCGCCGTAGACCCGGGAGAAGCCCATCCGGAAGGGCAGCGACATCGAGTCGGAGAAGGTCAGCGGCGCCGCCCCGGTGCCGCCCTCGCCGCCGTCGATGGTCACGAAGTCGACACCACGGTCACCCCGCGCCATCAGCGTGGCCAGCTCCTGCCAGAACTCCATCTCGCCCACCGCGCTCTTGATCCCGACCGGCAGCCCGGTCTCGGTGGCGAGCAGTTCGACGAAGTCGAGCATCGAGTCGACGTCGCCGAAGGCGGTGTGCCGTGACGGGGAGGCGCAGTCCTCGCCGAACGGGATGTCGCGGATCTCGGCGATTTCCCGGGTCACCTTCGCACCCGGCAGCATTCCGCCCAGACCGGGCTTGGCGCCCTGGGAGAGCTTGATCTCTATCGCCTTCACCGGGGCGCCGGTGACCACATCCTTGAGCTTGTCGATGTTGAAGCTGCCGTCCTCGTTGCGACAGCCGAAGTAGGACGTACCGATCTGAAGGACGAGGTCGCCGCCGTTGCGGTGGTACGGAGAGAGACCGCCCTCGCCCGTGTTGTGCAGGGTGCCCGCCAGCGCCGCCCCCTTGTTGAGCGCCGTGACCGCCGCGCCGGAGAGCGACCCGAAGCTCATCGCCGAGATGTTCACCACGCTCGTCGGCCGGAACGCCTTGGCGCGCCCGCGCGGCCCGCCCAGCACCTTGGCTGAGGGCAGTGGGGCCTGCGGGTCGCGCAGATCGGGCAACGGGCCGGCGAACGTGCGCTGCTTCAGATACGCGTGCCCCTGCATGTGCTCGACGTCGTTGTCGGTTCCGAACCCGAAGTAGTTGTTCTCCCCCTTCGCCGACGCGTAGATCCAGGTGCGCTGGTCACGACTGAACGGGCGCTCCTCGTCGTTGGACGTCACGATGTACTGGCGCAGCTCCGGCCCGATCGTCTCCAACAGGTACCGGGCGTGCCCGAGCACAGGGAAGTTCCGGAGCAGTGCGTGCTTCTTCTGGACAAGGTCACGAGCGGCCACCAGTGCCAGTGCAGTTGCGGTGGCCGTGGCGATGCTCCGGGCGCGCATGAACGTTCCTCTCCTCGATGCTCGACTCCATCGGCATGCGGTGGAGTCGGCGTGGCGTGGCGGGCGGCGGGCGCGACCCCGCGGGCGTGAGCGTCCGTCGGAGAACGCCAAGTGATATTAGGGGCTCGCCCGGACAGAGGGCCGCGGGTGGGTCGTCTTCCCGGCGGTGGGTGGTCCAGGCGCGTCGGAACCGGCTATGCGCGGTGATGCTCGGGTGACGCGGCGTGACGCGGCGTGACGCCTGAGCGTCGGCCGAGCCGGGCGAGGCAAGGGCCACCGGCCGGTCCCGTCGCCGAGGCCGCCACCCGGGGCGCCGGTGGCGCACCGGGGTGACCGCGACCGCAACCGGGCGTCCGACGTTCTCACTGCTTGCGGGTGAACCGCGAGACCGCGCCGTCGTGCCGACCCGAACGGGACGATCGCGCCCGTTATTGTCCCTTCTTGCGCCTTTGAGTTGTGCATTTGTGAATCTCAAGCCCGGCGTCGGAAAGACGACGAGTGCTGTGTGGCTGGCCCACGCGCTTTACGAGTCGGGTGTGTCTCCGCTGCTGATCGACGGGGACCCGGCCGCTTCCGCGCTGCGCTGGAGCGAGCTGGCCAATGGCTTTCCGTTTCCGGTGATCGCTCTGCCGGTGGGGGACGTCCACCGTCGCGTGAACGACTTCCTCGGCGACCGGCAGGCCGTCGTGCTCGACGCGCCCCAACTGGAGGACCATCCCCGCATCGCCCGCAGCATCATGAGGTACGCCGACGAGTGGATCGTGCCCGTGACCCCCGCTCCCATCGAACTGGACCGGATGGCACCCATCCTCGGCGAGATGGCGGACGTGCAGTCCCTGCGTGCCGAGCCGGCCCGCTCGGCGGTGCTGCTCAATCGCACCAACCGTCCCGATGCCACGCGCACCGGGCCTGATGCGGACGCTCGCGAGGCACTCACCGAGCGGGGCTTCGAGGTGCTGGGCACCCACATCGCGCGGCTCGACCTGTACGCCCAGTCTTTCGGGAACCCGGTCCAGGCCAAGGGCTCGGCGTACATGGACTTCGCGGAGGAACTGATCAAGCGTCAGGATGAGGCATGAGTCAGCGCAAGGAGAGCTACCGCGCGGCACTGCGGCGCGGGCCGGATGTCTCGGCACCTCGGCCCACCAAGGTCACCCGGCTGCAGAGCAGATACATCCGGGTGACCGTCGAGGTCGACCCCGACCTGCGCGGTGATCTGACGCGATGGATGGGATGGCCGGTCTCCTCGGTGGTGTTCGCCGGCACCACCGTCCTGCGTACTCTGGCCGCCACCGCCGGCTGGGTCGCTCGGCCCGGAGACCAGGATTCGTCCGCCGCGCGCGAGGTTCCGGACTCGGGTCGCTGAACTTCACGCGCCAACGACCCCGATCATGGCTCGAATGACGCGCCGCGGTCGTTCTGCAACATGCTTTGGGGCGCAGCGGCGTATCACCCGCCCGTGTGCAGGGCGTCGACGACCGCCATGCGGCGCACCCGACGGGCGGGCAGGACCGAGGCCGCGATGCCGGTGAGCACGGTGGCCGCGAGGATGACGAGCACCGTCAGGGCCGTGCCGTCCGACGATGTCAGGAGGTCGAGGGGCGAGCCGCCGAGGATCGAGCGGACCGCCAGCACGCCGTAGACCAGGCCGAGGAGGGTGCCGGCGACCGCGCCCGTCAGCGCGAGCAGTACGGATTCCAGGGTGAGCATCTCGCGCAGTTGCCTGCCCGACATGCCGATGGCACGCAGCATGCCGAACTCGAGGGTGCGTTCCTCGACCGTGAGCGTCAGGGTGGCGGCCACGCCCAGGGCGGCGATGGCCATGGAGAAGCCGAGCAGGATGGTGACCACGAGCAGCATCCGGTCGAGCAGGTGGCGGATCGAGGCGACGTCGGCGGCTGCGTCGGAGACCTGGATGTGCGGGTAGTCGGACAGGGCCCGGTCGAGTGCCTTGCGGGCAGTGTCGTGGTCGGAGCCGCTCGCCGGGTCCAGCCACACAGCGGCCACGGTCGTCGCGTCCGGTGCGAGCCGGTCGAGGGTGGATTCGGTGACGTACATGTCTGCGCCGGGGAGCAGCGTGTTCAGCCAGGAGGAGTGCCCGGACTCGGCTGCGAGGCGGGTGCCCGCCACCGTGACCGAGCCGCGTGCGGTGGAGGTCAGGGCCTGACCGTCGCTCAGCGAGCGTGCCGCGGGAACACCCTCGGCGTCCTCCTTGAACAGTGCGGGGGCGGCGGCGACGACCAGGCTCTTGTGTCCGTCGACGGTGAGGGTTGCGGAACGGACCGGTATGACGGCCAACTCCGGTTGCCCGCGCAGGGATTCCACGGCGCCGGCGGGCACCTCGTTGTCCGTGGTGTTCAGTGTGAAGACGGCGGGCAGCCCCGGCGACAGCATGGACTCCGTGGCACCGCTGGTGGCGCCGATCGCGGTCACCGCCGAGACGGCGACGGTGACGCCGACGAGCATCGCGGAGGCGGCGGCGCTGGTGCGGCGCGCGTTCGACCTCAGCTGCTGCACTGTCAGCTTGCCGGTCGTGCCGAGCCATCGGCGGGCCGGGATACCCAGGAGGCCGACCAGGGGTGGCAGCAGGTGCTGGGCGAACCTGAGCACTGCGAAGAAGCTGCAGATGGCACCGATGGTCACATCGAGCAGCGCCAGGGAACCGCCGAATGCGCCGAACGTGAGCATGTAGACGCCGAAGAGCAGGAGCAGCACGGAGAAGATCCGGCGTACGGCTTTGCGACCTGGCTCGGGAAGCGTCGCGGACCCGCTCTGTGCGAGCGCGGCCACCGGCGGCACGGCGGCGGCCGCCCTGGCGGGCTTACGGACCGCCCACAGGGTGAGCAGGGCCCCGAAGAGGCCGGAAAGGGCGAAGGCGATCCAGTTCGGCAGCAGAGAGATCGTGACGGGGCCGAGGTCCACGACATTGCGCAGCATCGTCGTGCCCAGGGCGCACGCGGCGCCGCCGGCGGCGAGACCCGTGGCCGAGGCGAGGACGCCGAGCATGATCCCCTGGCGGCGGATGATCCGGCGCACCTGGCCGCGGTCGGCACCGATGCAGCGCAGCAGGGCCAGCTGGCGAGCGCGTTGGGCGAGGACCACGGAAAAGGTGTTGGTGACGACCATGCGCGCCACCGCCATCGCGATCATCACGAACGACAGCGCGGCGGTCAGCACGATCGGGTACATGGTCCGGTTCTCTTGCTGCGCGTTGTCGACCGCACCGGCGTGTGTGAAGACGGACGCGTTGCCGTCCAGTGCCGTCTTCACCGCCTGGGCGACGGTGGAGGCGTCCGCGCCCTCGTGGATGTCCATGTCGATGTGTGTGGTGGTCAGCCCGGTCGCGTACGTCTTCATCGCCTCGTGCCGCACGCCGATGGCGGCCTGTGAGGCGAGGGTGCGAGACGAGCTGGTGTCCAGCAGGCCGGTCAGCGTGACGCCCGCTGCCTTGCCGTCGGGCTCGACCAGACGGACGGTGTCCCCGGGCTGTGCGCCCAGACGCTCGGCGGTCCCCCGATCGAGGACGGCTTCGCCCGGGCCCTGCGGCCAGCGGCCGTCGTCGAGCCGCTGCCAGCGCATCCTGGTGTCGGCGGCGATCGAGGTGACGACGGCCCGGTCGTCCAAGAGGCGGCGCCCGGAGGGGCCGACCACCTTCCCGTGCCCGAGAACCCGCGGGCTCACCCGTGTCACCGACGGCACCTTCCCGGCCCGCGCCGCCGCTTCCTCGGGCAGGCCACTGCCGGAGCCGGAGACTGCCTGGAGGTCGGCGTTCCCGACCTCCACGGCCGCGGTCTGCGAGGAGAGCTGCACCAGGGCGCCGCTGCCGCCCACGGAAAGCACCAGGAACGCCACACCCACGGCGATGGCGACCCCGGTGAGCACCAACTGACGCAACTGGGCACGGAAATCCTTGACGGCGAAGCTGGACAGTCTCTTCATGGCGGGGCCACTCACCCTTCCCGGTGGTCTGCCTCAACGCTATGCGCCGTCGTTGGCCGCTTCCGGCCCCACCAGGCACGATCGCGAGGTCAGTCCGGAGTCGCCCCGGTGGGGACCCCGTACGTCTCCGGTATGACGCCGTGGTCTTCGGCCCGGTCGTGGCCGCGGATGGCCCGAACGACGCGGAGGGCGACCGGGTCCGGGACTCCAAGCCCGGCGGGGCTACCCGATCCGGTCCCGCCGGCACCCTGCCGACCGGCGGGACCGCGCCCCGCGATGCGACCGCCGTACCGGATCAGATGTCGAGGTCGAGGTCGGTGACCGGGTAGGCGACGCAGGAGTGGGTGTAGCCGAACCGCTGGTCGGACATGCGCAGTTGGGCTTCCTCGGCGGTGTGAACGGTGCCCCGGAGGACGCGGACGCGGCACAGGCCGCACTCGCCGGAGCGGCAGGCCGCTTCCGGGCGGACGCCCTGGTCCTCCAGCGCGTCCAGCAGGGGCCGCCCGCGGCGGGTGCGGAACGACGTGCCGCCGGCGGTGACGGTGACCTCGGAGTCGGGGTCCGCGCCGGCCGGCCAGTGGGCCTGGCGGGTGGGGTCGGCGGGAGCGCCGTTGGCCTCGAAGCGGATCCGGCGGCGGGGGTGGCCGAGCTCTTCCAGCTGCCGCAGCGCGTACGGGTACAGGGCCTGCGGGCCGCAGACGTAGACCATGCGGCCGTCGAGCGGACCGGCGAGGGTCTTGATCAGCGTGGCGGTGAGCAGGCCGGTGGATCCGGCCCACCCGTGTCCGGGCTCGGCCATGACGTGGTGGACGCGGATGTTCGGGTGGTCGGCGGCGATGGCGTCGAGTTCCTTGTGGAAGATCACGTCATCCGGTGTGCGAGAGCCGTAGATCAGGTGGAAGCGGCGGTCCAGCCCGTGGTCGACGATGTCGCGGATCATGCTCATGGCCGGTACGACGCCGGAGCCGCCGGCGAGGAACACGAGGTCGTCGCCGTGGAAGAGCGGGTTGTGGTGGAAGGTGCCCATCGGCCCGGTCGTGGTGAGCGTGTCGCCCACGGAGAGGGTGTCGACGAGGTGGTTGCTGATCCGCCCGCCGGGTACCCGGCGCACCGTCAGGTCCCAGTGGCCGGGGCTCGCCGGGCTGGAGGACAGGGCGTACGGGCGGTTGGTGTTGCCGGCGAACACGCCCACGTACTGCCCGGCCAGGAACGGCGGCAGGTCCGCTCCGTCGGGACGGCGCAGCCGGAAGGTGGCCGAGCTGACGGTCTCGGTGATGGCTTCGGAGACGGTGAGGGTCAGCCGTCGGGGATGGTATGACGCGACCGTGCGCCATGTCTCGGCAGCGTGGTCGGCGGTGTCCGCGGGGCGGCTGTCGATGTCGGCCTGGACGTCGGTGCAGCCCTCGAAGAGCGGGGCGAGGCGGTGGGGCACGGGGACTCCCTGTCGGATCGTGCGGTCAGGCGGCCTGGTGGCGCAGCAGGCCGCGGGCGACCCGGTGACCGGATTGCAGCGACGGCTGGAAGCCGCCCATTCCGGCCCACGAACCGGCCAGGTGCAGGCCAGGGACATGGGTCTCGCGTTCGCTGTTGCGGAAGAGCCAGTTCTCGGTGCGGTCCTGGTCGTAGCCGTATATCGCGCCGCCGGGATGCCCGAGGTAGCGGGACAGGGTCATCGGGGTGGCGACGTCGACCTCCTCGATGGCGTCGCGGATGCCGGGGGTGATCACCTCGACGCGGTCCAGCAGCGTCCCGGCGTAGGCGAATTTGGTACGGGCGTACTCGCCGGGCGGGACCTTCTTCCAGGCGTCCGCGTACTGGAGTGTCATCAGGCTGATGTGGGTGGCGCCGGAGGGGGCGAAGCCGATCGGGGCGATGTCGTAGGAGGAGACGCAGATCCCGCGGGCCGGCTCCAGGGTGTGCCAGGAGGCTTGCGTGCGGTCGTCGTCCAGGTCGGCGTTGACGAAGGTGGTGCTGGTGGTGAAGCCGAGCTCGGCGGGTGTGGCGTCCAGCCCCATGTGCAGGATGAAGCCCGACACACCGATGCGGCGGGTGGCGAGATCGTCCCGTACGGCCGTGGGAACGGCGTCGCCGAGCATGGCGTACGTCACCGGTATCGAGGCGTTGGAGATGACGTCCCGCGCGGAGATCTCCTGGCCGTCGTCGAGCCGCACACCGACGGCGCGTCCCCGCTCGGTCAGGATCGCCTCGACCGCCGTGTTGAAGCGGACCTCGCCGCCCGCCGTGAGGAACGAGTCGAGAAACGCGCTGGACATGGCCTGCGAGCCGCCCCTGATGTGCCAGGGCTTGAACTCGAAGTAGGCGAACAGCATCAGCGCCAGGTCCTGGAAGGCGACTCGGGAGGGCGGCTGTCCGAGGTAGGGCCAGTAGGCGGCGAGGGCCGACTTGAGCCGGGGGTCGTCGAAGTGGTCGTCCAGCACCTCGCTGTACGGCCGCAGCCCCTGGCGGAAGTAGCCGGGGTCGATCCGCTCGGCCGGCAGGCCGCGCATGGCGGCGATCTGCCAGATCGTGGTCTCCTTCAGGAGCTGGAAGAACCGCTCGACGCGCTCGCGGTTGCCCGGGAAGGCATCGCTCAGCACGTCCACGGCGGCCGTCCAGTCCGCGGGCAGCGTCACGTCGTACGCGCCGGGCACCACGGCCCGGTAGAGGTCGTGCTCCTGGACGAAGTCGAGGCGGTCGGTGACGCCCAGGTCCTCGAACAGGCCCCGCAGGGAGAACTCCTGGCCCTCCAAGCCGACCCCCGAGAGCTGGTGCAGGGCCACCTCCATCTCGTAGCGGCCGCGCCGGAAGGACGTGGCGCAGCCGCCGGGGATGTTGTGGCGCTCCACCAGCAGCGTGCGCAGTCCCGCGCGCTGGAGGGTGGTGGCGGCGGTCAGGCCGGCGTTGCCGGCCCCGATGACCACGGCGTCGACGTCACTCATGGCCGGCCGCCTCTCGCGCGATCCCGTCGGACTCCGCGCCCGTCGGACTCCGCGCCCATCGCCCCGGCCCGTGCCTTCTTCGCGGCCGAGAGCGGGCGGACCCTCACCAGGAAGTCGTCGATCCCGCCGTCGCCCGCCTCTCCGGCCGTGCGGAAGGGGTGCACAAAGATCACCTCGCATACCCAACGAGTTGAATAGGTGCATCGTAGATTAGGGGCGCGGATGCGCCCCGTCCAGACCTAGTCATGTTTTTTACTAATCAACCAATGCTAGGTTTGGCGGTATGGCTCTACGTAACGCGGTGATGGCCGCCCTCCTGGAGGGCGAGGCATCCGGATACGACCTCGCGAAGGGCTTCGACGCCTCGGTCGCCAACTTCTGGATGGCCACCCCCCAGCAGCTCTACCGGGAACTGGAGCGCATGGAGGCCGACGGGCTCATCGCGGCCCGCGTCGTGGAACAGGAGCGCCGCCCCAACAAGCGGCTGTTCTCCCTGACCGAGGCCGGACTCGAGGCGGTGCGGGCCTACACCGCCGAACCCTCCAAGCCGACGGCCATCAGGGACGAGCTGATGGTCAAGGTTCAGTGTGTCGACGCAGGCGACATCGGGGCCGTGCGATCCATGATCGCCGAACGCACCGAGCGGTCCACGGCCAAGCTGGCCCGCTACGAGCGTCTGCGGAAGCGCCTGCTGGACGGCCGTACCGAGGAGGAGTTCTTCGCGACCGCCGAGCGCATCGGCCCCTACCTCACCTTGCTGCGGGGCATGGCCCTGGAACAGGACAACCTCCGGTGGGGCGCGCTCGCCCTGACGCGGCTGGAACAGCGCGCTTCGACCTCCACCGAGGGGTGAGACCGGCCTGCTGCGCAGGCGAGCCCAGGCGGTGAGCGGCGCCGACGACGCGGCGCGAAGTCATCCACCGCCAGGACCGCGGTCGGGCAGCGGGAGGCGCAGCAGGCGCCGCAGCGCGGTCCGGATCACTCCGTCACCGGTAGGCACTCGGACAGCAGGTCGACGACGTCGCGCCAGGCCCGCTGCGCGTGCCGCTGGTGATAGCCGACTCCGGAGACCACGGCATGGTCGACCGGTGGGTGATGGAAGGCGTGCAGGGCTCCGCCGTAGACCGTGAGACGCCAGTCGACGCCCGCTGCCTGCATCTCGGTGGTGAACGCCTCCCGTTGCGCGGGCGGCATGATGGGATCTTCGGAGCCGACCCCGGCCCACACCGGGCAGCGAATGCGCGCCGCTTCCCCCGGTCGGCCCGTGGTCAGGGCGTTGACCGTCCCGATCGCACGCAGGCCGACGCCGTCCCGTCCGAGTTCCAGCGCGATGGCGCCGCCGGTGCCGTAGCCGACGGCGGCGATCCGGTCGGGGTCGGTCCGCGGTTCGGCACGCACCACGTCGAGGGCCGCGTGGCCGATGCCCCGCATGCGGTCGGGGTCGGCGAGCAACGGCATGCAACGGGCCAGCATCTCCTCGGGATCGCTCACATAGCGTCCGCCGTGGAGGTCGAAGGCCAGCGCCATGTATCCCAGCTCGGCCAGGGCGTCGGCTCGGCGGCGCTCGACGTCGCTGAGCCCCATCCCCTCGGGCCCGATCAGGACCGCGGGCCGGCGCCCGGCACCGGCCGGGAGCGCGAGGTGTCCGATCATCGTCAGGTTGTCGGCCGGGTATTGGACCGTACGAGTGGTGACCGTCGTCATGCGACGGGACTGTAGTGACCGTCGAGCCCGCTCGGGCCGGTGTCTGCCGACGGCAGACACCGGCCTGTCCCGGCTGCACCACCCGGGGGTAGGTGGTTCCTTGGTTTGCTTCCAGGCCCGTCAGTCTCTTCTCGCTCCTCCGGGGGAGGGAGGAGATGGGTCACGTCGGCGATGCCCCGGGGGAGTCGCCGCGGCGAGGATCCTGGCCATGACCAAAGCCATCGTCTTCACCAGTGCCCCACTCCTCGTCACCGTCTACGCGGGTCTGCGCGTGCTGGACGGCCTGGATGGCGAGCGGGGTCCGGGTCCGGCCTGGACGGCCGGTCACCTCGCGTTCCTGGCCGCGTTGATCCTCTTCGTGCCGGTGTTCCTGGAGCTGCGCCGGCTGGCGGGCCGCGGCCTGTTCGCCACGGCCATGGCCGTCGTCGGTCTTGCCGGTGCTGTCTGCTCCATGGCCCAGATCTCCGTCGACCTCGTCGTCGGCGTGCTCGCCGCGGACCATGAGGCCATGCGGGACATGTTCGCCGATGTCCAGAGCGTCCCCGGGGTGAACCTCTTCGTCTACACCGTGGGACCCGTGCTGCTCCACCTCGGACTGCTCGTCATGTTCTGCCAACTCGCGTCGGCCGGTGCCGTTCCCGAATGGCGGGCGGTGGCGGTGCTGATGGCCGTGCTGGTCTCCCTCCTGGGACTGGACGCGCTGCCGGCCGTGGGCCTGTTGCTGTGTGCCGGACTCGCGCCGTCGCCCCGTAGCGGCACCTCTCCTGCCACTGCGACCGACTGAGGACCGTCGAACACCTCTCGTGGAAGAATTCATCGTTATGCCCGCGCCGTCCCAATCCCCTTTGCCGCGCCGCCTGGTGGGTGCGCCGTGGTCGGAGGGTGCGCTCGCCGTCGTCACTGCCGTCGCGCAGCTGGCGCCCCTGCTGTTCGTACACAGCGACAGCGGACGCCCCTGGCACTGGTGGGGGTACCTCGCAGCGGTCGGGGCATCGCTTCCCCTGGCGGTGCGACGGCGCGCGCCGGCGCCGGTCCTGCTGGTCTGCGCCACGTTCTCCAGCCTCTACGACCTCGCCGCCCCGCTCGCTCCGCAGCCGCTCTGGTACGGAGTCCTCATCGCGTTGCACGGGATGGCGTCCGTCTCCCCACCCCGGGTGCGGATACCGGTGCTCCTGGCGATCTGCGCGGCCGGCCTCGCCTCGATCGGCTCGCTGGACACCGCGACGCGCGGCGTCGTCCTGTGCGGTGCCGCGGCGTACAGGATCGTGCAGGAGGCGCTGAACAACGTCGTCAAGCACGCCGGCGCGGCCCGCGTCGAGGTGCGGCTGTGCTGGCGCGACGACGGGCTGGACATCCGTGTCGTCGACGACGGCCGCGGCGCGGGCAAGGACCTTCCGTCCGGCGGGAACGGTCTGACCGGCCTCCGCGAGCGGGCCGCCGCCTGCGGCGGGACCGCGACGGCGGGCCCCCGGGAGGACCGTCTCCCGGGGTTCGAAGTGCGGGCGCGGCTGCCCCTGGCCGCCCCGGGAGTGGGGGTGGTGGCGTGACGATCCGCGTGGTGGTGGCCGACGACCAGGAGCTGGTACGCGCCGGATTCGCGATGATCCTGGCAGCGCAGCCCGGCATCGAGGTCGTCGCGGAGAGCGGGGACGGGTTCGAGGCGGTCGGCGCCGCCCGCGCACACCGCCCCGACGTTGTCCTGCTCGACATCCGGATGCCGGGGATGGACGGTATCGAGGCGGCGCGGATCATCTGCGGCGAAACGGACTGCCGGGTGATCATGCTGACCACCTGGGGGCAGGACGACTACCTCTTCGACGCCCTGTGCGCGGGCGCGAGCGGCTTCCTGCTCAAGGACGTACGGCGGGACGATCTCGTGCACGCGGTCCGTGTGGTCGCGGCGGGCGACTCGCTGCTCGCCCCCTCCGTCACCCGCACCCTGATCGCCGCCTTCACCTCGGGCGCCGCCGTGGCTCCGCCGCGGAGCGCACGCCTGGACGTCCTCACCGCCCGCGAGCGCGAGACGATGCAGCTGCTCGGCGCAGGCCTGTCCAACGCGGAGATCGCCACGGCGCTGGTGGTGAGCGAGCACACCGTGAAAACGCATGTCAGCAACGTGCTCACCAAGCTGGGACTCCGCGACCGGGTCCAGGCCGTGATCGCTGCCTACGAGACCGGACTGGTGGTCCCCGGGCGCCTCACGAACTGAACCGCGGCGGCGCCCTGGTCGGTCAGCCGGTTCGAGGCGCTCGGTCGGTCCGGCGAAGGCCGGGAACAAGCCGAGGCGTCGTGGAACGGAGTGCCGGTGCGCAGCTACCGTGCCGGCTCCTGCTGGACGGCCCAGGTGGCGATCTGCGTGCGACAGGTGAAGTGCAGCTTGGCGAGAACGCGCCAGACGTGCCCCTCGACCGTCCGCGGGGACAGCACCAGCTCGGCGGCGATCTGCTTGTCGCTGAGCCCCTCGGCGAGCAGGGCGACCACCTCACGTTCCCTCCGGGTCAAGGCGGAGAGCTCGGGGGCACCGCCCGGCTCGCTTGCGGACGGCGGCTCACCGCGTCCCCTCCCACAGGCGACCGCCCGGTCGACGCCGAGCCCCCTGCCCTCCTCGACCACTGCCGCGTAGCGCTCGTCACCGAGAGCGCGCCGCAGGATCTCCTCGCACTCGGCGTGGTGGCGCAGCAGACGCCCGGCCCCCGGCACTGCGGTACCCAGCAGGCGCCAGGCGTTCTGGGCCGCGCCGAACAGTCTGGCGGCCTGTACATGGCGTCCGACCGTCGCCTCGGCCCAGGCCAGTACTTCCAGGCACTGGGCGACGGCAAAGACGTGGTGCGCGGGCTGCTCGATGCGCAGCCCTTCACGTAGCAGGGCGATCGAGCCCTCGGCGTCGCCGGACAGCCATCGCTGGAGTCCCAGGACCCACAGCGCGAACGGGCGGGACCAGCGCGCGTCATGAGCGTCGCAGAGGGCCAGACACTCTTCACCCAGCACTGAGGTGCGGGGATCCCCGGACAGGCAGCAGGAAAGGGCCAGCAGGAACAGGTCGGTCCACTCCGCATTGCGGTCGCCGCACGCACGGTGGCGGTCGAGCGCCAGCTCCAGATGCTCGATGGCCTGGAGATAGTCGTCGTCGAAGAGCGCCACCAGGCCGGCGAACTGCACGGACTGGGCCATGGCGTCGGGATCGTCCAACTCCGCGGCCAGTGCCTGGCATTCGGCCAGCCGGCTCCGCCCGAAGGCGGTCTCGCCGCGCAGGCAGGCCATCCAGCCGTCCACCCACAGGGCCTTCGCCCTGGCAGGCGTGGGACCTGACCGTGCCAGCGCACGTCCCAGCCAGTGACGCTGCTCCTCCAGGCCACCGACGCCGAGGCGATGCCGCCACAAGGAGGCGATCAATCGGAGCCCGGCCTCCTCCTCCCCCGGCGTGCTCAGACAGAACTCCAGCGCGGTGCGGATGTTCGCATCCTCCCGGCGGAGCCGGACGAACCACTGCGTCTGGCGGGGGCTGAGCCATTCGGCTTCCGCGCGGGCGGCCAACTGCTGGTAGTGATCACGCAGACGGCGCCGAACGGGCTCCTCGGCACCGTGATCGCGCAGGTGGGCACGGCCGTACTCACGGATCGTGTCCAGCATGCGGTAGCGCGGGCCGTCCCGGTGCTCCTCGTGGGTCAGCACCGACTTGTCCACCAGCCCGGCGAGCTGGTCGAGGGTGCCTCGGGGGTCACACTCCGGCCCCGAGCAGACCGCCTGGGCGGCTTCCAGGTCGAATGCGCCGGTGAAGACCGACAGGGACATCCATGCGCGCTGTTCGGGGGGTGTGCACAGGTTGAAGCTCCAGTCGATGGCGCCGCGCAGGGTCTGCTGGCGCGGTGGAGCGGCGCGGCTACCGCGGGTCAGCAGGCCGAACCGGTCGTCGAGACGTTCCAGGATCTCTTCGGGCGACAGGAACCGGAGCCACACCGCGGCCAACTCGATGGCCAGGGGGATGCCGTCCAGCCGGTGGCAGATCCCGGCGACCGCCTCACAGTTCTCCGCACGGAGTGTGAACCCGGGCAACACCGCCGAGGCCCGGTCCACGAACAGCCGCACCGCCTCATGGCCGGCCAGGGCGTGCAGTCGCGGGGGAGACGTGGGGTCCGGAAGGGGCAGCGGCGCCACGGACAACAGCTGCTCACCGTCCACCCCCAGTGCCTGCCGACTCGTGGCCAGCACCCGCAGGCCGGGCGACGCCGCCAGCAACGAGCGTGTCAGCGCCGCGCAGGAGTCGAGCAGATGCTCGCAGTTGTCCAGCACCAGCAGGAGCTGCTGGTCCGCGAGCTGTTCCGTCAGCACCGGGACCGGCGGGCGGACGGAGTCGTGATCAAGCCTCAGCGCGGTCAGGACCGTCTGTGCCAGCAGGGCTCCTTCCCTCAGCGGAGCCAGGTCCACCAGCCACACACCGTCGGAGAAGGTCCGGCCCATGTCGGAAGCGCTCCGAAGGGCCAGGCGCGTCTTACCGAGTCCGCCGGCACCCGTCAGCGTCAGCAGTCTGGCTCCGGTGAGCAGTCGCTGCACCTCGCGCAGCTCGCCCCGGCGTCCGACGAAGCTCGTCACCTCCGCCGGAAGATTGCCCTCCCGCACGCCTGATCGCGCCATGCTTCAAGCCCTTTGCTCTGGGGGGAGGGACCACCGCCGGCGGTGGTCCCTCCCCCCAGGTCTCGCGGTGCCATCGGGCCCGCCCGGATACCCGCCGGATGGTGAGGCGGAAGCCAACCGCGGAGAACGAAGGAGACCGTGCACGCTCACTACTCATGACGGATTCGCACGACTCACGGGCCGCCCGAGTCGGCCAGGACAGAATGCCGCTGGTCGAACAATTTGGCAAGATGTCCGGCGGCCTTTCCTGTCCGCCGCACAGGCGTTGATCTCCGTACACCACGCCGTTTGCGGCGGTCCATTCCCCGGCCCGAAAGCGGCTACACCATGGGGCCCGGTCCCATCGCGACTCCGGGATCTCCAGGGAGCGCCTTGCTCAGGAGAACACCATGCGGAGGACCATGGGGATCACCTGGCCGACGATCGCGCCCACCGAATCGGTCGTGATGCGCTCAGGATTGACACCGGTACAGCCGGTCTGGCCATCCTTCATCTTTGAAGACGCCTGGTTGCTGCTGTTCGGGTCGAAGTTCGAACCTGAGTGACACGTCGAACCCGTCAGGTTGTACGACCCGTCGATGTGATCGCCTCCGAAGGTCCAGTTGGCCGTCAGCTGGTCGTTGGCGCTGCCGGCGTAGGCGCCGCTGTCTCCGTCCCAGAAAGCGTAATTTCCCAGGTACCAGCCGGTGTACCTGCGCAGTTCAACGTTCCCGTAGATCTTTCCTGCCGGGAGGGTTTCGGTCCGGCACTGACCGGCAGGAAACGATCCGATGACTCTGCGATCGCTGGTCTCGTTGGCGCTGTTGGGGTCGGACTGGACGCGGTACTCGATGACCGCCCTGGCTGCGAATCCCCCTTGGTTGCAGATGGAGATCTTGTTCTCACCCAAGCTGATCGCAGCCTGCCTGCTCAGCTTCAGGTCCACTGGAATGTCGGAGACGCCCCGGAAGTTGTCCACCGAGTCACTGTCGCAGTCGGTGACCGCAAGCGAGAGCTTGCTCATGCACTTGTTGTCGCCGACGTGGCGGAGGTACCTTCCATCACCGTCCTTGTTGGGCTGCATATTCCAGCGGGTTCCACTGTCACAGGATGAGTCGGTGGTGTTACCGCTGGAATCGACGTCGAGACACTGCCCCTCCCTCTCCAGGCGGAAGGTCCCGCTGTCACTGTCGGGGACTGCCGTGTAGGTCCCTCTTGGAAGGGCGAGGGTCCTGTTGTCTTCGGCATGAGCGTTCGTTGCGGGCAAAAGCACCAGGAGTCCGCAGGCTCCCAGGGAAGCCAGGAGGCCAGTGGCAGTGCGCAGCCCTGACCTTTGCTGCAGTAGGCGAATGGTCACGCTTCTCGCTCCTTCTTGGCAGCGCCGCTCGCGGCAAGAGATGGCCGGTGCCGTTTCTTCTGCGGCATTGCGCGATGAGACCGTTTCCGGAACCTGTTCGGTCGGTGCGGTCGATGACGTGGCTGAGTCTCCGCCTGACCATCGGCACCCGGTAGCGTAGAACTACGCAGTTCGAGCTCATCATGGGTTCCGCGGGGCGAGGGGACGGCGACACCGTCCGCGCCGTGACCTCCCGGCTCCGCCGCGACGGGTGCGTCAGCGGTCGTGAGCGGGTTCACCGCCGTCGGCGGGAGACGGCCGGGGAGCCGGCTGCCGTCCGGCCTCCCCGTCGTGGCCCTGGGGCTCGTCTCCGGAGGTGTCCTCTCGGAGGTGCTCGGAGAGCCAGGTGTGAAGGGCGAGGGCGGTCGTGCGGGAATGGTCCTCCAGGACGGTGAAGTGGTCGCCGGGCACGGTGATCTCGGAGTGCGGCAGGCTCCATGGATCGGCTGCCTCGATGCCGGGCAGACGGTCTCCGGCCCGGACGAAGAGGGTGGGGGCCGTCAGGGCGGTCGGCTTCCAGCCGGCGTAGAGCTCCAGGTAGCCGGCCATCGCGGTGAGCCGGTCGGTCTCGGCCGAGGCGAACTGCGCGGAGTTCTCCAGCATGCCCGCAGTCATCGCCGAGAGCGCGGGACCGTCGTCACCGCGGCCGCCGGGGCCGCTCTCCTCGCCGGGATAGGTGTCGATCAGGACGACGGCGGACGGCATCAGGCCCGCGCCCTCGAGCTCCTCGGCGACCGCGTGGGCCACCCATCCGCCGGCCGAGCGCCCCAGCAGGACGAACGGCTCGTCACCCGCACACGCGCGTACGGCGGCGGCCTGCGCCGCCACGAAGGCGTCCAGCGTGGCGGGCAGCAGTTCCCGCGGGAGGAAGCCCGGGTTCGGCAGGACCGACACCGGACGCCGGTCCTGGAGGGCCGGTCCGAAACGCGAGTACTCGTGCGGCCCTGACAGTGCGCTGAGGGCGGGGAAGCAGATCAGGCGGGTCCCGGAGCCCCCGGTCGCCAGGGTGACGGCCGAGGGGGGTGAACCGAGGAGCGCGGCGTCCTCGAACACCTCACGGAGACGTGCCGCGATCGTCAGGAGAGCCATCCCGTCCCACGCCTTGCCGCGGGCGCACGCCGTACGGAAGAGCGCGGACAAGGAGTCGGCGTCCGTGCCCTTCGGGGCCGAAGCGCTGTCGGCCGCACCGCCCCGACACCCGGGAGCGGTCAACGGGCCGGGAGATGCAGGAGCGTTCCGGGACCAGAGCTCCGCCAAGTGGGCAGCGACCCCGCGCGCCGTCGGGTAGTCGAACAGGAGCGTGGCCGGCAAGGTCAGCCCGGTCAGCGCCGCGAGCCGGTTGCGCAATTCGACCGCGGCCAGTGAGTCGAGGCCCAGCTCGGCCAGCGCGCGGTCCGCGTCGACCGCGGAATCCCCCGAGCCGTGGCCGAGCGCCAGGGCGGCTTCCGCCCGGACCTGCGAGAGGAGCAGAACACCGCGTTCGCCCGCGGGCGTGGCGGCCAGCCGTCGGCGCAGCGCGTCCTCGCCGTCGGCGAGGGGCCCGGTGAGCGACGCGGAGGCCCTCCGTACGGGCCCTCGGCCCGGTACGCGGGAGAGCGGTGCCCCGGGTTCCCGGGATGCCCCGGCTGCCGCCGGGTCGAGACGAGCGGCCACCAGGACGGCGTCCGGTCCTTCGACGGCGGCGTCGAAGAGCGTAAGGCCCTCCTCGGTCCGCAGCGGGAGGAAACCGGAACGGGCCATCCGGCGCAGGTCCGCGCCCCGGAGCCCGGCCGTCATCCCACCGTTCTGCTCCCACGGCCCCCAGGCGAGCGAGGTGCCGGGCAGCCCGAGCGCCCTGCGGTGCCGTGCCAGCGCGTCCAGGAACGCGTTCGCCGCCGCGTAGTTGCCCTGGCCACCGGAGCCGAACACCCCGGCCACCGACGAGAACAGGGCGAACACCGCCAGGTCGCTGCTCCGGGTCAAGTCGTGCAGGGCGAGGCCCGCGTCCACCTTCGGGCGCAGCACGCGGTCCAGCCGCTCCCGGGTGAGGGACGGGACCACGCCGTCGTCCAGGACCCCCGCGGTGTGCACCACGCCGGTCAGTGGGTGTGCTTCCGGCACGCTCGCGAGCAGCGCGGCAAGCGCCGTGCGGTCGGCGACGTCGCAGGCCGCCACCGTGACCTCCGCGCCCAGTGCGGTGAGTTCCGCGCACAGTTCGGCGGTACCGGGCGCGTCGGCTCCGCGCCGTCCCACGAGCAGCAGGTGACGTACCCCGTGCTCGACCACGAGGTGACGGGCGAACGCCATGCCCAGGGAGCCGGAGCCACCGGTGACCAGGACGGTGCCGTCCGGGTGCAGCCGGCGCGGTGCACCATCGGCCGTTGCCGTTGCCGTTGCCGTTGCTGCTGTCGCTGCCGCTGCCGCTGGGGATGCGCGGACGAGTCTCGGTACGTACGCGACGCCGTGGCGTACCGCCGTCTGCGGCTCGGGGCTCGTCAGGGCCCGGGCCAAGGCCCCTGCGGACTCGGGATGGTCGTCGATGTCGATCAGCGAGAAGCGGCCCGGGTTCTCGGTCTGCGCGGAGCGGAGCAGCCCCCACACCGGGGCCTGGACGAGAGCGGCATCGCCGGTGCCGATCGTTTCGTCCGGATCGGCTCCGGTGGTGACGGCGCCCGAGGTGAGGACGACGAGACGGGAGTGGGCGAGCCGTTCCTCGGCGAGCCAGTCCTGGACGAGCCGCAGTGCCCAGCCGGCCGCACGGTGTGCGGCCGAGGCGCGGTCCGGCCCGTCCTCCCCGGTGAGCGGAGGACAGGCGATCACGACGGCCGGTGCGTCCGCTGCCGCGGCGGCCGGATCCGGGTGGAGCATCGTCCGGATGCCCGACTGCCCGAGCGTGCCGCTCAGTTGCGGGCCCGGCTCGCCGAGGAGCCCGCACTCAGACGGCTCCGTCGGCATCGGGGCGGAGGAATCCGAGGAATCCGGCAGAGGTGTCCACTCCAGGCGGAACAGACTGTCCCGGTGCGCGCGTACGCCGCTCAACTGCTCGGGGGAGAGCGGCCGCAGGGCGAGCGAGCGCACCGTGGCCACGAGGGCTCCGGTCCCGTCGGTCAGCTCCAGCCGGGCCGTGTTCCCCTCCGTCCGGGACACCCGCACCCGCAGCGCGCGGGCGCCCGACCGGTACAGCCGCACACCGCTCCAGGCGAACGGGAGCGACAACACCGCCCCGGTTCCGCCGCCGCCGTCGCCCTCCGGAGCGGCCTGATCCAGTGTCAGGGTGTGCAGCGCCGCGTCCAGCAGCGCCGGATGCACCGTGAACAGGTGGGCGTCGACGTGTTCCCCCTCCGGGAGTTCGACCTCGGCGAGGAGGTCGTCACCCAGGCGCCAGGCGGCCCGCAGGCCCTGGAAGGCCGGTCCGTAACGCAGCCCGCCGTGCGCGAGTTCCTCGTAGAGGCCGGTACCCGCCTCGCTGCCGAGCGGCAGCGGTACGGCGCCGGCCGGAGGCCATGGGGACGGCACGTCCGCGGACGTCCGCAGTTCTGTAACGCCGAAGTCCGCAGGGGACAGGGCTCCGGAGGCGTGGCGGGTCCACGGGCGGTCGTCGTATCCGGGGGCGTGCGTCCGTGCGTGGAAGACCACCGCCCAGCGCCCGTCCGCATCCGCTCGCGCCACCTTCACCTGGAGCTCGACCGTCTCGTCGAGGGACAGCACCAGCGGTGCCGTCAGCGTCAGTTCCTCCAGTACACAGGCGCCCACCCGGTCTCCGGCGTGGATCGCCATGTCGACGAAGGCCGTCGCCGGCAGGAGCACCGTGTCCAGCACCGCGTGGTCGGCGAGCCAGGGCTGGTCACGCAGGGACAGCAGGCCGCTCAGCAGCAGGCCGTCGTCGTACGCCGTCGCGGTCACCGTGCGCAGGAAGGGGTGGGTCGCGGTGTCGGGCTCCGCCGCGGATCCCGCCGGGTCGGCCTCCAGCCAGTACCGCTCACGCTGGAACGCGTAGGTGGGCAGCGCCGTGTGCCGTGCGCCGCGCCCGGCGAAGACCGCGTGCCAGTCCACGTCCACACCGTGGGCGTGGAGTGCGGACACCGTGGCGAGTAGTGCCCCGGCCTCCGGCCGTCGGCCGCGCAGCGTCGGGACGACCAGAGGCGCCGGGCCGTCCGTACCGCCACTGGACGTCCCCGTCGCCGTGTGCGCCGTGTCCGCCGTGGCCGTCGGGCGGTGGCCGGAGAGGCAGTCGCGTGCCAGGCCCGCGAGCACACCGTCCGGGCCGAGCTCCACGAAGTGCGTGACCCCCTGCTCCGACAGGTACCGCACCGAGTCGGCGAAGCGGACCGGTCGGCGCACATGGTCCACCCAGTACCGGGGCGAGCAGATCTCCTCGGTGGTCGCGGGCCGGTCCGCCACCGCGGTGACGAGGGGACGTGTCGGCGGCGAGTAGCTGATCCCCTGCGCGACCCGGGCGAAGGCGTCGAGCATGGGTTCCATGTGCGCCGAGTGGAAGGCGTGGCTCACGCGTAGACGAGTGGTCTCGCGTCCTTGTTCGCGCCAGTGCGCGATGGCCTCCAGCACTGCGGATTCGTCCCCGGAGACGACCACGGAGCGGCCGTTCACGGCTGCGATGTCCACCCCGCGCGCACCGCCCGCTCCGCCTGCCAGGTACGCGGTGACCTCGCTCTCGTCGGCCTGTACCGAGGCCATCGCCCCACCGGTGGGCAGGGCGTCCATCAGACGGCCCCGTGCCGCGACCAAGGTGCAGGCGTCCGCGAGGGACAGCACCCCGGCGACGTGCGCCGCCGCCAGTTCGCCGACCGAGTGCCCCGCCACCCTGTCGGGGCGTACGCCCCAGGACTCGAGCAGCCGGAAGAGGGAGACCTCCAGAGCGAAGAGTGCGGGCTGTGCGAAGCGCGTCGTGTGCAGGAGCCCGCCCGCTCGCGAGCCCCCGACACCCTCGACATCCCCGACCCCCTCGGAGCTCCCCGTGCCGCCCTCGCCGGCGCCGGCGTTCCCGTCGTTCTCCGCGGCGAACACCACGTCCCGAAGCGGCTCCGGCAGCAGCGGGTCCATCAGTGCGCAGATCTCGTCGAAGGAACGGGCGTAGACGGGATGGGCCTCGTACAGTTCCCGGCCCATGCCGGCCCGCTGGCTGCCCTGCCCGGTGAACAGGAAGGCGACCTGGCCCGCCGGGCGGGGGCCGCTCGCGCTCAGGCCCGGCCGTCCGCGGCCGGCGGCCACCGCGTCGAGCGAGGCGAGCAGTTCTTCCTGGTCACCGGCCACGACCACCGCGCGATGCTCGAAGTGGGCGCGGGTCGTGGCCAGGGAGAAGCCGAGGTCCAGCAGGTCTGCTCCGGGGCGTTCGGCCACGTGGGTGTGGAGTCGCCGAGCCTGCGCCCGCAGCGCCGGGGCGCTCCTCGCCGACACCGGGAACGGCACGGCCGCCCCCGGGGCCGCGGCCACTTGAGCGGCCGGCACCCGAGCGGCCGTGGATCCGCGGTCCGGGCGGCCCGGTGCATCCGGCTCCTCCGCGGGCGCCTGCTCGATCACCACATGCGCGTTGGTCCCGCTGATCCCGAAGGACGACACCCCCGCTCGCCGGGGCTGTCCGGTCCGGGGCCAGGGCACCGAACGGGTGAGCAGCGACACCGCACCCGACGACCAGTCCACGCCGGGGTTCGGCTGCTCGGCGTGCAGCGTACGCGGCAGGACGCCGTGTGCCATCGCCTGGACCATCTTCATCACAGCGGCCATGCCGGCCGCCGCCTGCGTATGCCCGATGTTCGACTTGACCGAGCCCAGCCACAGCGGATGTTCACGCCGTCCGGCCTGCCCGTACGCCTCCAGGAACGCCTCCGCCTCGATGACGTCGCCGAGCCGGGTGCCCGTGCCGTGCGCTTCCACCGCGTCGATGTCCGCGGGGCCCAGCCGGGCGTCCGCCAGAGCCTGACGGATCACCCGTTGCTGCGCCGGACCGTGCGGCGCGGTCAGGCCGTTGCTCGCGCCGTCCTGGTTCACCGCGGAACCGCGCACCACGGCCAGGATCCGGTAGCCGGCCCGCCGGGCCTCCGACAGCCGGGTCACGAGCAGCATGCCGGCGCCCTCGGCCCACCCGGTGCCGTCCGCCGCCGCCCCGAACGCCTTGCAGCGGCCGTCGGGGGCGAGCGCGCGCTGCCTGCTGAACTCGACGAAGGAGTGGGGTGCCGACATCACCGTGGCGCCTCCGGCGAGCGCCAGCGTGCACTCGCCCCTGCGCAGAGCCTGGACTGCCAGGTGCAGGGCCACCAGGGACGACGAGCACGCCGTGTCCACGGTGACCGCCGGCCCCTCCAGGCCCAGGGTGTAGGCGATACGGCCGGAGGCGACACTGCCCGCGTTACCGATGCCGAGGTAGCCCTCCACCCGTTCCGGCGTGCGGGCGATACGGCCGGCGTAGTCGCTGTACATGAGTCCGGCGTACACACCCGTGGGGGTGGCGCGCACCGTGCCGGGATCGATCCCCGCGTGTTCGAAGGCCTCCCAGGCGACTTCGAGCAGCAACCGGTGCTGCGGATCCATGGCCAGGGCCTCGCGGGGCGAGATCCCGAAGAAGGCCGGGTCGAAGCGGTCGACACCGGACAGGAAGCCTCCCGCGCGGACGTAGGTACGGCCTGCCCGCCCGGGGTCCGGGTCGTACAGCCCGTCCACGTCCCACCCCCGGTCGGTGGGGAAGGGGGTGATGGCGTCGGTCCCGTCCTCGATCAGCCGCCACAGGTCCTCGGGGTTCCGCACGCCGCCGGGGAAACGGCACGCCATGCCGACGATGACCACGGGGTCCTCGTCCGTACCGGCGTCTTCCGGACGGCTGGGCGTGGCCGTCGCACGCCCACCGGTGAGCCGCGCCCGGAGATGTGCGGCGAGCTCGGCCGCGGTGGGGAAGTCGAAGGGCGCGGCCTCGGACAGCGGGAGGCCGGTCGCCGTCGACAAGCGGTTGCACAGCACCGTCGACGTCAACGAGTCCAGCCCCAGGTCACGGAACGCGGTGCTCTGCTCCACCTCGTCCACGGCGCAGCCGAGCACGGCGGCGACCTCGGCCCGCACCAGAGCCGTCAGGTCCGCCGCCTCCGTCTCCGCCACAGTCGCTGTCTCCGCCACCGTCTCCGCCTCCGTCGGCGTGGGGGCGCCGGCCGGCAGCGGGCGCGCGGACACCTCCGCGAGCGCGTACCGCCTGACCTTGCCCGAGGCGGTGCGCGGGATCGCGTCCACCTCGTAGAGGGCGGCCGGCACCTTGAACGGCGAGAGGCGTTCCCGGCAGGCGGCGAGAATCTCTCGCCTGTCGAGGGCACCGGCGTTCGCCGGGACCAGGTAGGCGGCCGGGACCTCACCGAGCACGTCGTCCGGGAGGCCGGCCACGGCGGCGTCCCGGACGCCCGGCAGGGCCAACAGCACCGCCTCCACCTCGGAGGGATGGATGTTCTTCCCGGCCCGGATGATCAGCTCGCTGACCCGGCCCGTGAGGGTGAGTTCACCGTCGGCGCCGATCCGGGCCAGGTCACCGGTGCGGTACCACCCGTCGCGCAGGACCTCGGCGGTGTCGTCGGGCCGCTGGTGGTACCCGGCCATGACACCGGGCCCGGAGACCCACAACTCGCCCTCGCCCGAGGCCGGGGCGCCGCTGCCGTCGCCGATACGCGCCCGCATACCCGGCAGTACACGGCCGCAGGAGCGGTCTACCCGGGCGGCGCCCGGTGCCGTCATGGCGACCGGCCCCGCCTCGGTGCTCCCGTAGTGATCGAGGAACGGAACCCGGCAGACCTCCTCGAAGGCCCGCTGGAACGCGGGAGGGGCGGCCGCGCCCCCGCTGACGCAGCCCCGCAGCGCGGGTGCCCGCAGCCCGTCGTCCCCCACAGCGTCGACGAGCTTGGCGTACGTCGCCGGTACCCCTGCCAGCAGGGTGAACGGGTCTTCGGTCCGGCGCAGCTCACCCAGCACGTCCGTCACGGAGAACCGCGGCAGGAGCATGGCGGACGCTCCCGTCGCGGTCACCCCGAGGACGCAGAGGAGTTGCCCCATGGCGTGGTGGAGGGGCAGGGGCCAGAGCAGGCGGTCGTCCGCCGACAGGCCGAGGACGGCGACGAAACCGGACGCCACCGAGGACAGCCGGTTGCGCTGGGTGGACAGCACCCCCTTGGGCAGGCCGGTCGACCCGGAGGTGTAGAGGAGCCAGGCCACCTCGTCGAGCCCGAGATCGTCCGGAGCCGGCGCGGGCGGTTCGGTGGCGGCCAGGGGCGCGTAGCGGAACATGCCCGCTTCGTCGGCCGAGTCGCCACTCGCCTCCGCCGCCGGGTATCCGTCTCGCGTCCCGGCATCCTCGACGAGCACCACGCCGAGCCGGGGGCGATCCGGCAGCAACGGCCGTAACCGTTCCAGGGAGGACCGGTCGGTGAACACGAACCGGGCCCCGCTGTCGTCCAGCAGGTGTGCCAACTCGGCGGTGGTGCTCCGCGGGTCCATCGGCACACCGACCGCGCCCGCCCTGAGGACGGCGAGGACGCTCTCGACGGCCTCCACCCGGTTGCCCAGGAGGACCGCCGCGCGTTCCCCGTGCCGCAGACCGAGGCCGACGAGATGTCCCGCCAGTCGGCCGGTCCGCAGCTCCAGCTCCCCATACGTCACACGGGAACGGTCGTCCTGGAAGGCGGTCTTGGTGCCGAGGCGCCGCGCGTGCTCCCGGAGCAGATCCGGCAGCGGACGGAGGGCGGTCATGTGCACTGTCACCAGGATGAACGCTTCCTCTGAATACGGGAGTTGGCGTCCTCACGATAGGCGACCGGTGCGCCGGACCAGAGGAAGGGTGCCGGGCGGGACGTGCAACGGAGCGGACAGCCCTGCGAGTTGCCGAGTCCGGAAGGTCGGAACCACTCACGAGGTGTTCCCCATCGGCCCTCTCCCGCCGGAAGGTGGCGCTCAACTGGCCTGCGAATACGGGAGTTTCGTCAAGGAGTGAGCATGGGGCATGGTACTCCGCCCGCTGATGGCCGAAGCTGGCCCCCGTGCGGACACGGCGTCTGAGCAGCGTGTTTGGATGTGTTGGTGATTGTTAACGCACAGGAAACATCCGAGCCTCGGACGTATGTGGACCACATTCTCGAGCACTGGCACGAGGACGAGGACGCCGAGGCGCTCGTCCAAGGCGCGCAGCGGCTGACGCGGGGGGAGGCTCGGCGGCGGCTGTTCAGGTTGGGGCACGCCCTGCGCGGGCAGGGGCTCGCGCCCGGCGACGGAGTGGGGCTGTTCCTGGCCAACCGCGTGGACTCCGTCCTGGTGCAGCTCGCCGTCCATCTCATCGGCTGCCGCGTCGTGTTCCTGCCGCCCGAGCCGGGGCCCGGCGAGCTCGCCGCGCTGGTCGAGCAGTCCCGGGCGCGCGTCGTGGTCACCGACCCGCTCTTCGCGCAACGGGCCGCCGACGCGGCCGGCCGCAGCGTCCACGCCCCCGTACTGCTCAGCCTCGGGCCCTGTGAGCTGCCGTGCACGGACCTGCTGACGCTGGCGGCCGAGTGCCCGGCCGTGCGCCCCGACGGCGTGCCCGCCCCCGGAGCGGACGAAGCCGTCACCGTGCTCTACACCGGCGGAACCCTGGGCCGCCCCAAGCTCGCCGCGCACAGCCACCGGCTCTACGACGCGCTGGTGGACCTGGTCGAGGACGACCCGCAGAACTCCGGCTCCGCATTCTTCCCGGCCATGAACGAGGGCACGGACAGGGTGCTCGCCGCCACGCTGCTCACGCACGGCAGCGGCCACCTCACCTCGCTCCAGGCCCTGGTGACGGGGTCCGCACTCGTCGTGCTCCCCGAGTTCGAAGCGGGCGCGGCCCTGAGGGTGCTGCGCGAGGAGCGGATCACCGCCACCATGTTCGTCCCGCCCATGCTGTACGCGGTGCTCGACCACCCGGAGTGCGAGCCGGGCGCCCTGCCCGCGCTGCGGCGGGTCGTCGTCGGCGGCGCGGCCACGTCGCCCAGCCGGCTGCAGCAGGCGGTCGAGATGTTCGGGCCCGTGCTCAGCCAGGGTTACGGGCAGTCGGAGGCGCTCGGTATCACCGCGTTCGGTGCGGACGACCTCGCCTCGGAGGCAGCCCGGCGCCCCGAGCTCTGGCGCAGCTGCGGTCGCGCGATTTCCGACGTCGAGATCGAGATCCGTGGTGAGGACAGCACGGCGGCACTGCCGGTCCGGCAGGTCGGCGAGGTGTGCGTGCGTGGCGAGACGGTGATGCTCGGCTACTACGAGGACCCGGAGCGCACCGCGGCGGCGCTGCACGACGGCTGGCTGCGCACCGGGGACATGGGCTATCTCGACCCCGAGGGCTACCTCTATCTCGTCGACCGGGCCAAGGACATCATCGTCACCGGCCGCACCAGCGACAACGTCTACTCCCGGGTCCTGGAGGACTTCCTCCTCACGCTGCCCGGTGTGCGCAACGCGGCGGCGCTGGGCGTGCCGGACGAGGAGTACGGGGAGGCCGTGCAGATCTTCCTGGCCACGGCCGGGGGCGGCGCGGACGTCGACCCGGAGGCGGTCGGCGCGGCGGTGACCGCCGAGTTGGGAGAGTTGTACACGCCCGCGAGGACGGTGCTGCTGGACCAGCTGCCGACGACCAAGGTCGGCAAGGTGGACAAGAAGGCGCTGCGCGCCGCGTGGACGAGCGGGTCCCAGGACGCGCCGTAGGCTCTCGGACCTCGCAGGCCCTGCCCCTGCGACTGCCGGACCGGCGCGGCTCCGCCCACCGGACGGGGGTGCCGTAGGGGTGGGGCCGTGGGCCGGGGCAGCCGAGCCGGCCCCGAGCCGGCGGCCGCCCTCGCCCTCTACGCGGGCCGGAGTGCACGGCTCACCCGGTCGCTGTGGATCACCCGTCATGCCCCCGGCGGGGTGCTCATAAGGTGTCCGCATGCCCACAGTGACCGAACTGATCACCTACCCCGTCAAAGGGTGCGCCGGGGTTCCGCTGACGGAGGCCGGTCTCACTCCGGCAGGCCTCCCGCACGATCGCAGCTTCCTGGTCGTCAACGATCGGGGGGTGTTCCGCACCCAGCGCACCGATCCGCTGCTGGCGGTGATCCACCCCGACATCAGCTCCGACGGCACTCAACTCACCTTACGCAAAGAGGGAGGTGGAGCTGTGCACATCGAGGTGGACACCACCTCGCCGCGGAGGGGCATCGACCTCTTCGGGGAGCAATTCCGTGGCATCGACCAAGGAGAGGCGGCTGCCGACTGGCTGTCCGGGACGCTCGGTACGGATTGCCGGCTGGTGCGTGTACCACCGGAGCACGACCGGGTGGCCGACGGCCTCATTCCGGGCACCTCGGGCTACGCCGACAGCAGCCCGCTGCACATCCTTTCCCTGGCCACCTTCGACGACCTCAATGAACGGCTGACAGCGGCGGGAAAGCAGCCCCTTCCGATGACCCGGTTCCGGCCGAACATCGTGCTGGACGGGTGGCACGAGCCGCACACCGAGGACCGGGTGCTCCGGGCCGAAGTGGGCGACGCCGAGCTGGGGTTCGCCAAGCTCGCTCTCCGCTGCGCCGTCACCATGGTCGACCAGGAAGCCGGCATCAAGGCCGGACCGGAGCCGCTGCGGACCTTCGCCTCCTACCGGCGGGTGCCCGGGGGAGGTGTGGCTTTCGGCTCGAAATTCTCCGTGATGCGGACCGGGAAACTGGCGGTGGGAGACGAATTCACCGTCACTGCATGGATGAGGGACGAGGTCGGCTGAAATGCGAGGAATGGGCGACGGTCAATCACTGGACCTTCACAGGTCGGGTGGAGGTCGGTCGGCGAGGTGAATTCATTGGCCCCGCCGACCTGGTGCACCTAGCATGGAAGGGAAAGTGCACCTGCACGACTGCAACACAACGGGGAGTTGATTTCTGCATGTTCAGGGGAAAAGCGAAGGTCTTCGGGGCGCTGGTGTCCGGCGCTGCTCTGACGATGGCCCTCGCGTCTCCGGCCAGTGCCAACGGGTTCATCGCGACGGAGAAGTGGCTCAACTTCAAGGCCGGCGCGGGCGAGGCGATCTTCTTCAGTGACGGGGAGACCGTCCAGCTCGTCGACCGCTTCGCGGACGGCCGGGGAGTCACCGCGTACGTCGGTGGCCGCTCCATCACGAACAGGACCGGCGGTTCCACCAGCCACAATCTGTCCTTCCCCGAGGGGAAGACGATTGCCTTCAACGTCTGCCTCATCGACGGTGACGACATCGAGGACGGGACCTGCGCCTACTCGAAGGTCCGCACCTGACGGCACGCGTCGACACTCGTGCCCAGCAGGTTCGGGCGAGTGCAACGTCCCGTGCCGGGGACTCACTGCAGGCGGGCCGCTGACTGGGATGACAGCCGCTGAGGCCGTCATCGAAGCCTTACGCGGCACACCTTCCGGCATGACCCATGGATACAGGGCCCGCCCCCGGCCGCTTGGGTTCTAGTGGTCGTCGCAACACCCCAGTTCAGGGGATGCGATGGACTTCCAGATCCGGAAGGTGCGGAGCCCTCAGGGGGCGAAGAAGC